>CALRMF020000098.1:0-9321 GCA_943369035.1 Curvibacter sp. AEP1-3 | reverse complement strand
CGAGATCTTCATCCGCCAGGCCCTGGTGGAAGGTGAGTTCGACACCAAGCTGCCCTTCCTGGTAGCCAACCAGAAGCTGATCCGCCAGGTGGAAGACCTGGAGCACAAATCGCGCCGCCAGGACGTGCTGGTTGATGAAGAGCTGATCTACGCCTTCTACGACAAGCTGCTGCCTGCCGACGTGTACAGCGGCGCCACGCTGGAGCATTGGTACAAAGAAGCCGCCAAGCTCAACCCCAAGCTGCTGTACCTGACCCGCGAAGAGCTGATGCGCCACGAGGCTGCCGGCATCACCACCAGCGCCTTCCCGCGCCATGTGCGCATGGGCGGCGTGGATTGCGTGGCCACCTACCTGCACCAGCCGGGCGACGCCAAAGATGGCGTCACGGTGGATGTGCCGCTGTTTGTGCTGAACCAGGTCAACGATGAGCGCTGCGAGTGGCTGGTGCCCGGCATGCTCAAGGACAAGGTGCAGGCCCTGCTCAAAAGCCTGCCGCAAAAGCCCCGCGCCCGCCTGGTGCCGCTGCCCGAGAGTGCCAGCCGCTTCACCGAACGCCTGATCGAGCCGGCCGTGTACGGCCATGGCAGCCTGACCGACGCCCTGCTCAAGCTGGTGCGCGAGCAGGTGCAGTTGGATGTGAAGCGCGCCGACTTCAAGCTCGACATGCTCGCACCCCACCTCTTCATGAACTTCCGTGTGGTGGACGAGCATGGCCGCCAGCTGGGCCACGGCCGCAACCTTGGGGCGCTCAAGGCGGAGCTGGGGGCGCAGGCGCGTGGCGCCTTCCAGGCCCTGGCCGGGCTCAAGCTCGGCACGCCAGCGCCGGCCCAAGGTTCTGGTGGTTCAGAGCCAAATCGGGCTCCGGCGCCCATGAAGGGGGCGCCGGCAGCTCCTGAAAAAGGAGCAAAACAGGCGCAGCCCGCGGTGCCGGCCGAGCAGCACTACACCGCCTGGAGCTTCGGCGAACTGCCCGAGCTGATGGAGATCCGCAAGAGCGGGCAGACCTTGATCGGTTTCCCGGCCCTGATCGACCAAGGCGATGCCGTGACCATCGAGGTGTTCGACGAACCTGAGGTGGCCGCCGCCAAGCACCGTGCTGGCCTGCGCCGGCTGTTCGCGCTGCAGATCAAGGACGCGCTGAAGTACCTGGAAAAGAACATCCCGGATCTGCAGAAGATGGCCGTGGCCTACATGCCGCTGGGGACGATGGAAGAATTGCGCGGGCAGGTCATCGACGTGGCGCTGGACCGTGCCTTCCTGCTCGACTCCTTGCCGGCCGATGAGTTCGACTTCAAGAAACGGCTCGAAGAAGGACGCGGGCGCCTGACGCTGATCGCCAACGAGGTGGCGCGTCTGGCCGGCGTGATCCTGGCCGAGTACGCGGTGGCGGCGCGCAAGATCAAGGACACGAAAAACGCCCCCGAGGCCACCGCCGACTGTACCCAGCAGCTGCAGCGCCTGATGCCCAAACGCTTCATCGCGCTCACGCCGTGGCCGCAGCTGCAGCACTTCGCCCGTTACCTCAAAGCCATCACCCTGCGGTTGGAAAAGTACCGCGCCGACCCGGCGCGCGACACCGCCCGCCTGGCCGAGCTGCGCCCGCAGGAGCAGCGCTACTGGCGCCTGGTGGCCGAGCGCAAGGGCGTGGTGGACGAGCGTCTGCAGGAATTCCGCTGGCTGCTGGAGGAGCGGCGTGTGAGCTTCTTCGCGCAGGAACGGCGCACGCCGCAGCCGGTGAGCGTGAAGCGGCTGGACAAAGCTTGGCAGCAGCTGAACAGCTGAGATCCTGCGGGCTGGCCCTGCCGCCAGTCCCAGACGCGACGGGGACCGCGGGGCACGCGGTCTAAACTGGTCCCATGAGCCGCAGGGACCCCGCCAGCAAGTCGCCGCGTCACCCCTGGGCACGGCGCCTAGCGCTGACGCGTCACCGGGCTGGCCGGCTGGACCCGAGCGTGCAGGGCCTGCTCTGGACCCTGGCCGCCGGCCTGTGTTTCGTGCAGCTCAACACCCTTGCGCGCTACCTGACGAGCCAGCTCGATCCTCTGCAGTCGCAGTTCCTGCGCTACTTCTGCGGGCTGTTGGTGATGTTGCCGCTGGTTCTTCGCGGCAGCTTGTCGGCCTGGCGGCCGCGTCAGATCGGCGGCCAGTTCACGCGGGGTGTGGTGCACACGGTGGCACTCGGGCTCTGGTTCCTGGCGCTGCCGCGCATCTCGCTGGCCGAGATGACTGCCATCGGCTTCACCACCCCGATCTTCATCATGCTCGGCGCCTGGCTGTTCCTGCGCGAACCGATGCGCTGGGAGCGCTGGCTGGCCGCGCTGCTGGGCTTTGCCGGCGTGCTGATCGTGGTTGGCCCGGCGGTCGGCGGGCAGGGCAGCTACTGGAGCTTGGTCATGCTGGCGTCCTCGCCCATGTTCGCCGCCTCCTTCCTCATCACCAAGGCGCTGACGCGCTACGAGAAGCCGGGCGTCATCGTGCTGTGGCAATCGCTCTCGGTGAGTGTGCTGAGCCTGCCGCTGGCACTGCTGCACTGGCAGGCGCCCACGCTGGCGCAGTGGGCGGGCTATCTGGTGTGTGGCGGCTTCGGCAGCCTGGCGCACTACTGCCTGACGCGGGCCTATGGCGTGGTGGACATTTCGGCCACGCAGTCGCTCAAGTTCCTCGATCTGGTCTGGGCCTCGCTGATGGGCTGGCTGGTGTTCTCCGAATGGCCGAGCCAGTCCGCGCTGGCGGGCGGCCTGATCATTTCCCTGGCGACGGTCTGGATTGCTCGCCGCGAGTCGCGCCGCGGCGCCTGAGGTCGGCACGGAGCAAGCCGGCGGCCGGATTGCCGGGGGCGTCTTACAGCTTGGCCAGACGCGCCAGCGCCGTGTTCAGCGTTTCGTCTTTCTTGGCAAAGCAGAAGCGCACCACTTTCTGGTCGAAACCGTTGCCGTAGAAGGCCGAGAGCGGAATGGCGGCCACGCCGATCTCGCTGGTCAGCCACTTGCAGAACTCGGCCTCGTTCAGGTCACTCACGGCCGAGATGTCCACGCACTGGAAGTAGGTGCCTTCGCCGGGCAGCATTTTGAAGCGCGTCTTCTTCAGCCCCTCACGGAACAGATCGCGCTTGCGCTGGTAGAAGGCCGGCAACTCCAGGTAGGGCTTGGGGTCGGCCATGTAGGCCGCCAGCCCGTACTGCACCGGCGTGTTGACGGTGAATACATTGAACTGGTGCACCTTGCGGAACTCGGCCGTCAGCGGCGCCGGGGCGGCTACATAGCCCACCTTCCAGCCGGTCACGTGGTAGGTCTTGCCGAAGCTGGAGACGATGAAACTGCGTGCCGCCAGGCTGGGAAAGCGCGCCGCGCTCTCGTGGGCCTTGCCGTCGAACACCATGTGCTCGTAGACCTCGTCGGAAATCACCAGCACGTCGGTCGGGTCCAGCAGGTCCTGCAGTTGTTGCATTTCCTCGCGTGTCCACACCATGCCGCTGGGGTTGTGCGGGCTGTTGATCAGGATGGCGCGCGTCTTGGGGGTGATGGCGGCGGCAATCTTCGTGAAGTCGGGCCGGAAGGTGCCCGGGGAAGCACTGTCGCCAAGGGGCACGCGCACCACCACGCCCCCGGCCAGCTCGATGTTGGGCACATAGCTGTCGTAGCAGGGCTCCAGCACGATCACCTCGTCACCCGGGTGCACGATGGCCAGGATGGCGGTCAGGATGGCCTGGGTGGCGCCGGCGGTGATGGTGATTTCGGTGGCGGCGTCGTAGGGGCGGCCGTAGAGCGCACTGATCTTGGCCGCTACCGCTTCGCGCAGCACCGGCACGCCCGTCATGGGCGGGTACTGGTTCAGGCCCTTTTTCATGGCATCCGTCACGGCGTCCACCAGGCGCGGATCACAGTCGAAATCCGGGAAACCCTGGCCCAGGTTGACCGCACCTTTCTCGGCCGCCAAGGCGGACATGACGGTGAAGATGGTGGTGCCGACGTTGGGCAGGCGGCTTTGGAGTGCAGGTGTTTTCGTATTCATGAAGAGAAAGATAGGCAAAAAGTTGCTTGTGTTCTCAGGGCTCCCGTGGAACCGGCTCCGCCGGGCCACCAGGAGCGTCCCCCCGCCACCGCAGGATGAGCGGGGGGAAGGCGCGCAGCGCCTCAGGGGGGCTATAACTCGTAATCCGCCACATGGCCAGTCATGGCGCGCGCCACCAGGTCTCGGCTCAGGCGCTCGCTCAGCATCTCGGCGAACTCAAAGACGAAATTGCGCAGGTAGGCGCCGCGCTTGAAGGCCACGCGCGTCACGTTCTGGCCGAACAGGTGGCCCAGCGGGCGGATCACAAGTTCGGCATCCGCTGCCTGCGTCGGCATGCCGCGCACCGCCATCTCGGCCACGATGCCCAGCCCCATGCCAAGCTTGACGTAGGTGGTGATCACGTCCGAGTCGATGGCTTCCAGCGCAATACGCGGCTCCAGCTTGCGCTGGGCAAAGGCGTGGTCGATGCGGGTACGGCCCGTGAAAGTGGGGTGGTAGGTCACCAGCGGCTCGGCGGCAATGTCTTCCAGCGTCAAGCGCGTCTTGCCGGCCAGCGGGTGGTTGGCCGGCAGCACCAGCATGTGCTGCCACTCGTAGCAGGGCAGGGTGACGAGCTCGTCGTAGTTCGCCAGCGATTCGGTGGCAATGCCGATCTCGGCCACGTCGTCAATCAGCATGCGCGCCACCTGGTCGGGCGTTCCCTGGTGCAGGCTGAGGTTGACCTTGGGCCAGGCCGCGCGCAGTTTCGCCACCGGCTCGGGCAGCACATAGCGCGCCTGGGTGTGGGTGGTGGCAATGGAGAGGGTGCCGCTGTCTTGTGCGCTGAACTGCTCGCCGATGCGCTTGAGGTTGCCGATCTCGCGCATGATCAGTTCGATGCTCTTGAGCACGTACTGCCCGGGTTCGGTGATGCGCTTGAGCCGCTTGCCATGGCGGGCAAAGATCTCGATGCCGAGTTCTTCTTCCAGCTCGATGATGGCCTTGGACACCCCCGGCTGCGAGGTATGCAGCGCCTTGGCCGCCTCGGTCAGGTTCAGGTTGTGGCGCGCCGCTTCCTGAACAAAGCGGAATTGGTGCAGGTTCATGGTGAATTCCAGCTAAAACTGGCGTTTATTATGCCTTGGATGTCTAACGGCGGTGGCCGTTTCATCTATGTCGGACATGGCGAGATGCGCCTGTTGCCCAAACACCAAGCCGAGGAATGCTCAGTGAGGTGCCCAAGGCTTCTCGCGGTACCACGCTTGCTGGGCCAGCTGCAGCATTGGCAGATCTCCCTTGGTGTCGCCATAGGCATGCAACACCGGCTGTGCCGTGCCGTACTCCGCTGCCAGCCAAGCCTGCAGCCGCCGCACCTTCTCTTCCCCATGGCAGTTGGCCGTTGCCATCCGACCGGTGTAACGACCGTCAACCACTTCCATCTCGGTGCAGAGCACTGCATCCACCCCCAGGCTGGCGCCCACCAGATGCATATAAGGGCTGGTGGAGGCGGTGACCAGCACACAGCGGTGGCCGGCCTGCTGGTGTTGCACCAGTTGCTGCAGGCCCCAGGGGCGCCATTGCGCTGGCAGATCGTTCTGCACGAAGGCGCGGGCGCAGCGTTCCACCTCGGCCACGGAGCGATCTGCCAGCGCGGCTTTCAGCAGCACGGCCTTGGCGCGGTGGTTGCTGACCAGGCGCAGCGCATAACCCGCCAGCCAGGGGCTGCAGATGAACAGCACCCACAGCAGTGTGGGCAGGCCGAGCAGACGGTGCAGGAAGGGCAGCAGGGTGTCGTGCCAGGTGAGGGTGCCGTCGAAGTCGAAGGCAGCCACCACTGGGCGGGCCGCTGCCTCATCATCAGCTATGGAGTTCAAGGCCTCGGACATTGCACTTGCCCGCAGTAGCGCACGCAGAACGGGCAGCCGGTCATGGGCAGCCACTTGGGGATGGCGTAGTAGCGGTCAAAAATTTCTTTCAACACGCCTTGGCGATACGCCTCGTACTTGAAGTTGTGGCCCTCCACGGCGTGGAAGGTGACGCCGTTCTGCACAAAGCTCAGCGGTTGCACGCTGGCGAAATACGGCCGGTAGCCGTCCAGCGGCGGCGGTTCGCCGTCCGAAACGATGATGCGGATGGTCTTGCCGTCATAAACAGAGTAGTCCACCAGCAGATCGTCCTGCCGCGCGTGGAACTTGCCCGGGCCGAACACCGGCATGTACTGGCCCAGGGTGTAGCCGTAGGCGGCGGCGGGGGCGTAGGCGTCGGCCATCAGCACGGCGTCGGGCGTGCGGACCTGGGCCAGCAGCTCCGCCGTTTGGAAGCTGCGCACCATGCTGTAGTAACGCGGCTTGCCTTGCCACTGCTCCAGATGGGTGAAGCCGATGGCCACGACGGCCAGCACATGCAGGGCCGTGAACCAGGCTATGCCCTTGGCGCAGCTGCGCAGGGCTGCCTGCGGCAGCGCGAAGGCCAGCAGCACGAAGATGAAGGGGTAGAAGGCCAGCACCCAGTGAAGGCCGATGGTCTTCTTGAACGACAGCAGGGCGAAGAAGAGCAGCGGCACCACGATCAACGCGGTGACCAGGCGCTGTTGGCGGGAAGCCTCGCGCAATGCGGCACGGTGTCGCCAGCCCAGCCACAGCACGGCCGGCGTGAGCAGGTAGGCCAGCATGCCGACGTAGCCCAGCGGGTGGCTCCAGGCAAAGGTGGCGTCCTGGTTGCGGTTGATGGCGTTGAACATGATGTTGCCCCAGCCGTGGCCCATGTTCCACCCCAGGTTGATCAGCGGCCCGGGCAGGGCGCACAGCACGATCAGCAGCAGGCCGGCCCAGCGCTCGCGCCGCCAGAAACCGAAATACACCAGGTAGGCCAGCCCCAGCACCACCGAGAAGTACTTGGAGAGGAAGGCGCAGCCGATGGCCACACCCGACAAGGCATAGAGCAGCGCGGCGCGGCCGTCGAAGGCGGGCCGCCGGTCGGCACGCAGCAGCAGGGCCACCGACAGCAGCGACCAGAAGATCAGTGGCGTGTCGGTGGTGATGAGGCTGTTGAGCCAGTTGATGGGCGCGAGCCAGAACAGCAGCACGGCCCAGGCGGCGCGTTCGCGGCTGAGCGGCTTCAGCGCCCACCACAGCAAACCGCCCACGGCCAGCGGCAACAGCACCACCGGCAGGCGGATCGCCCAGGTGGCTTCGCCGAAGAACTGGCGCATGAGCCAGATCAGCCAGCCCACCATGGGCGGGTGGTCGTAATAGCCCCAATCGGGGTAGACACCCCACCAGTAGAAGAAGGCTTCGTCGCCGGTGATGGGCAGCGCGTAGGCGATCCAGAAGCGCAGGGCCAAGGCGGCCAGTGCGGTGAAAAGCAGCCAGCGGTTCAGCGGAAAAGAAGATTCGGCAACGGGGGACATGCGTGCAATCAGGAGAGGGCTCAGCGCAAGCTCAGGTCTTGGCGGAACGCCGCACTATAAAGCAGCGCCGCCACACCGATGGCCACCGCCAGCCAGAGCGTGAGCAGGCGCACCAGCACGGTGATGCCTGCCGCCAGGCCCAGCTCGGCACCGAAGGCCAGCAGCAGGCCGGTCAGCAAGGCTTCCATACCACCCAAGCCGGCCGGCAGCATGGACAACGCGCCGCCCACCATGGCCAGCGCGTAAAAGCCGGTGGCCAGCAGTGGGTCGATGGTCAGGCCCAGTTCGCGGCAGATCAGCCAGACCGCCAGGCCTTGGGCAGCCCAGGCCAGCAGCGTGAGCAGCAGCCAGGACAGTGGCCGCGTGGTTAAACAGTCCCGGGCTTGCCGCAACCAGGCCCAGCGCGCCAGCAGGCCGGGCCGCAGCCTCAGCAGCACCGCCAGCCCCAGCAACGCCAGCACGCCCAAGCCAACTGCCAGCAAGGGCAGCCAACTCAGTTGCGGCAGGGCCAGCAGCCACCACACGCCGGGCAGCGTGAGCAGCAGAAGGGCCAGCAGGTCGGCCAGACGCTCGGCGCCAAAGATGGACAGGCTTTGCATTGGCCCCAGAGGCGCCCGCACCAGCAACAGGCCGCGTGCCGCTTCGCCGATGTTGCCCGGCGTGGGCGTGAAGGTGTAGCCGGCCAGGTAGATGCGCAGGCCTTCCAGCGGGCCGAGTGGGCGTCCGTAATGCGCCATCCACAGCCGCCAACGCAGGCCGCGCAGCACGTAGTTGACGCAGCACAGCGCGGCGGCCATCAGGCCGGCCGGACTGGAGAGGGTCTGGAACAGTTGTTGCGGCGGCGCAGCGCCGGTGAGCAGCAGCACCAGCGCGTAGGCAGTGGCAGCCAGGCCCAGGGCGATCAGCAGGGGCTTGAGCGGCAGCTTCAAAGCCAGGCGCTCAGGAACAGCAGCAGCCAGACCGCTCCGGCGAACAGGATCCAGGGGTCGCGCAACAGGTCGCGCGCCACGTCCTCACCGCGACCACGGTGCACCTGGTAGGCGTAACGCAGCAGGCCGAAGATCACTACCGGCACGGTGTACACCAGCCGTTCGCCGTGCATGGCCTGGGCTTCGGCGCTGGTGGCGTACAGGCTGTACATGGTGATGGTGGCCGTCATGGTGACGGCCATCAGCACATCCAGCAGGGCTGCGGGATAGTGCTCCAGCACGGCGCGCTGCTGCTCCGGCGTGTGGAAGGTTTCGGCCTTGCGCTTGGAAAAACCGAGGAACAGCGCAATGAACAGACCGGTGAGCAGCAGCCAGCGCGAAGGTGGGATGCCCACCGCCGCCGTGCCGGCCAGAAGGCGCAGCATGAAGCCGCTGGCGATGATCGACACATCCACCACCGGCACATGCTTGAGGCGCCAGGAGTACGCCAGGTTCAATGCAACGTAGACCGCCAGCAAGAGCAGCAAGGTGGGGTTGTTGGCGGCAAAGGCCACACCGGCCGCCCCGAGGGCGACGGCCAGGACCAGCGCAGCGGACGGGCTGACGGCGCCGCTGGCCAGCGGGCGCAGGCGTTTGGTGGGGTGTTGCGCATCGTCGGCGCGGTCGCGCCAGTCATTGAGGATGTAGACCAGGCTGGACAGGCAGCAGAAGGCGGCGAAGGCCAGCGCAGTGCGCTGCAGCAACTCAGGATTGTCCCAGGCATGAGCGAACAGCAGGCCGGCGAAGACGAAGACGTTCTTCAGCCACTGGTGCGGCCGCATGAGGCGGATTAATGCCGGCAGCATGGTGGTTCAGTCCCGCGCGGGGCGCTGCCCGTATTTGTAGAAGAAGTTCAGCACTGCCCACACCAGGCCGCTGGTGACCAGCGTGATCGGCAACGCCCAGAGCGCGTCGCTGAGCCAATGCGCGCCGACTGACATGCGCGCCACGCT
>CALRMF020000097.1:0-9355 GCA_943369035.1 Curvibacter sp. AEP1-3 | reverse complement strand
GACGAACTGGCGCCGGAAGACAAGCTGACCGTGGCCCGCGCCCGCAAGATCCAGCGTTTCCTGTCGCAGCCGTTCCACGTGGCCGAGGTGTTCACCGGCGCCCCTGGCAAGTACGTGCCGCTGGCCGAGACCATCCGCGGCTTCAAGATGATCGTCAACGGTGAGTGCGACCACCTGCCCGAGCAGGCCTTCTACATGGTCGGCACCATCGACGAAGCGTTCGAAAAAGCCAAGAAGATCTAATCAGCGCGACAACGGAGCGTATCTATGAACACGATCCACGTCGATGTGGTCAGTGCCGAAGAGTCCATCTTCTCCGGCGAAGCGCGCTTTGTCGCGCTGCCCGGCGAAGCGGGCGAACTCGGCATCTATCCGCGTCACACCCCGCTGATCACCCGCATCAAGGCCGGTTCGGTGCGCATCGAGCTGCCGGATGGCAAGGAAGAGTTCGTATTCGTTGCCGGCGGTCTGCTCGAAGTGCAGCCCGACTGCGTGACGGTGCTGTCCGACACCGCCGTGCGCGGCAAGGACCTCGACGAGGAGAAGGCCAACCAGGCCAAGCTCGCCGCCGAGGAGGCGCTCAAGAACGCCAAGAGCGATCTCGACTTGGCCAAGGCCCAGTCCGAACTCGCCATCATGGCGGCCCAGATCGCCGCGCTGCGCAAGTACCGCCAGAAGCGTTGAGCCGCTGCTGCGGCCTATCCGACAAAGCCCCGCCGGCAACGTGCGGGGCTTTTGTTTTGGCGTGCGCCGCCTTCAGTCCGCACCACCAACCACCGGGGCATCCGGCAGTTCATTGACGTCGTTGTCGCCCGGTGCACGCGGGAAGTGCTGCTGCAGCTGTGCCGTGAGGTCGTCGATGGCCAGGATCAGGCCGTCTTCAAAACGCCCGGCGCGAAAGGCCTCACGCATGTGGGCCAGTGTGGTTTGCCAGAGTTCGGGCGTCATGTGGCGCTCGATGCCGCGGTCGGCCACGATCTCGATGGCCCGTTCGGCCAGCAGCAGGTAGATCAGCACGCCGTTGTTCTGCTCGGTGTCCCAGACCAGCAGTTTGCCGAACTGGGTGAGCGCTCGCTGCCGAATCAGTGCAGCAGTCTCGCCGGCACGCAGCAGATAGCTGTTGGGCAGCCCCGCTTCAATGTAAATGCGTACTTCACCCGTGTGCCCGGCCTCCGACGCGCGCACGCGCTGTGTCAGCCGTTCCATGGCGGCGGGCGGCAGGGCGCGGCGCAGTGCCGCCTGGTCGAACCAGCGGTGCCGCAAAAGTCGTGCAATCCGGTCCAGCATCACCAACTCCCCGAGGCACCACCGCCGGCACCATCACCACCACCACCGGAGCTGAAGCCACCCCCACCAACGCCACCCCCGCCCCAACCGCCGGAGCCGTAACTCCCTGACCAGGATCCTCCATGGTGGCGCGCGCGGCCGGAGGAAAGCAGGGCCGAACCGAGCGAGGTTCCGGCGACAAAGGTCAGCAGCATGGCGAGCAATGCGGCCACGATGGACACCCCGACGCTGGCAGTGAACAGGAAGGTGACGAACCCCGCCGCGCCCCCGGTGGCGAGCGTACCGAGTTTGCGCCCCAGGATACGTCGCGCCAGCGAACTCACCACCGGCAGCAGGATGAACAGCAGCACGCCCAGGTCCATCCACTGCACGTTCGCTTCGGGGCGCGTCGGTGCGGCGGGCGCCGGCAGCGCCTCGCCCCGGATCAGGGCGCTGAGCTGGTCGATGGCCAGAGCCAGCCCGCCAGCAAAATCGCCGGCGCGGAATCGCGGCGTCAAGGCCGTGTCGATCACCTGCTTGGCAGCCAGGTCGGGAATGGCGCCCTCCAGCGCCCGGGCCACCTCGATGCGCACCTTGCGATCCTGTGTCGCCACCACGATCAGCAGCCCGTCGCCGATGCCCGCCCGTCCCGGTTTCCAGGTGTTGAAGACCCGGTTGGCGTAGGCGGCAATGTCTTCGGGTTGGGTGCTGGCGACCAGCAGGATGACGATCTGGCTGCCGTGACTGGCTTCGAAGGCGGCCAGTTTGTCTTCCAGTTGTTGCCGTTGGGCGGCCGACAGGGTGGCGGTCTGGTCCGTGACACGGGCCGTCAGCGGTGGCACGGTCTGCAGCGGTTGGGCGCCGACCAGGGCTGGCCAGAGCAAGGCCGCCAGCAACAGCGCGCGGGACCCGAGCCGACGCAGCATCAAGCAAGCTCCAGGGGCGGGCGTGGGCTACTTCTTGCCGAAGTCGACCGCAGGCGGTGCGGCCAGCGCTGCTTCATTGGCGGGTGCGAAGTTGGGCTTGATCTGGTAGCCGAACACCATGGCCGTCAGGTTGGCCGGGAAACTGCGCGCCAGCACGTTGTATTCCTGTACCGCCTGGATGTAACGGTTGCGTGCCACGGTGATGCGGTTCTCCGTTCCTTCGAGCTGTACGCGCAGGTCGCGAAAGCCCTGATTGGCTTGCAGCGTCGGGTAGCGCTCCGACACCACCATCAAACGGCTCAGCGCACTGCCGAGTTCGCCCTGGGCTGTCTGAAACTGTTTGAGCGCATCTGGGTTGCTGAGCGTCTCGGGCGTGACCTGGATGGCGGTGGCCTTGGCGCGCGCCTCGATCACCTTGGTCAGCGTCTCCTGTTCGAAAGCTGCTTCCCCCTTCACCGTGGCGACGATGTTGGGCACCAGATCGGCGCGGCGCTGGTACTGGTTCAGCACCTCGCTCCAAGCCGACTTGGTCTGCTCGTCAAGTCGCTGGAAATCGTTGTAGCCGCAGCCGGTCAGCAGCAGGGCGGTGAACAGGGTGAAAAGCCAACGCATCATGGACTACTCCCGCAAGAAAAAGCGCCAAGCAAGCATACACCCGCCACCGCACTCTGATGCACTGGATGACGGAAAATCAGGGCCTCGCCAATGATGAAGTCCATGCACTATCGCGCCCCCCTGTGGTTGCCGGGCGGCAACCTGCAAACCATCTGGCCCGCCTTGTACGCCCGGCGGGTCCAGGGTCCGCGCCCGTCGTTCCGGCGCGAGCGCTGGGACACGCCGGACGGCGACTTCATCGATGTCGACTGGTTGCAACCCGGTGCCGGCGCGACGCTGCTGGTGCTGTTCCACGGTCTGGAGGGTTCGTCCGACAGCCACTACGCGCAGGCCTTCGCCGGCTACGCGCGGGACCGTGGGCTGGCTTACGCGGTGCCACACTTTCGCGGATGCAGCGGCGAAATCAATCGGGCGCCGCGCGCCTACCACTCGGGCGATCATGAAGAGATCGGTTGGATTCTTGCGCGCTTTCGTGCCCGCCATGCGGGACCCATCGTCGCGGCGGGTGTGTCGCTCGGCGGCAATGCCCTGTTGCGCTGGGCCGGGGAAATGGGCGAGTCGGCGGGCCGCTTCGTTTCGGCGGTGGCCGCCGTGTGCGCACCGCTGGACCTGGCGGCTGGCGGTCACGCCATCGGGCGTGGCTTCAACCGGCAGGTCTATACCCGCATGTTCCTGCAGACCATGAAACCCAAGGCCTTGCAGAAACTGGCCCAGCATCCGGGCCTGTTCGACGGTGCGGCCCTGCGCGCGGCGCGGGATCTCTACACCTTTGACGACATCTTCACCGCGCCGCTGCATGGCTTTGCCGGTGTGGAGGATTACTGGGCGCGCGCCTCTGCCAAACCGCATCTGCCGCGCATCCGCATTCCGGCGCTGGCCGTCAATGCGCAGAACGATCCCTTCGTACCGGCCGCCAGCCTGCCTCGGCCACACGAGGTCGGCCCGCATGTCACCCTGTGGCAGCCCAGACACGGCGGCCATGTCGGCTTTGCCGGCGGGCGCTGGCCGGGTCATGTGCGGCCCATGCCCGAGGCCGTCGGGCAATGGCTGCTGAACCACAGCGGCGTTTCGGGAGGTCGTCATGGATGACATCGTTCGCCAGGCCATGGCCAAGTGGCCGAATGTGCCTGACTGCTATGGCTGGTTGGGTCTGGATGCGCGTGGCAACTGGTACATGCGTGACGATCGGGCGCAGGCGGCCGGTCCTTTTGCCGGCGGCAATGCGCAGGCCAAGGGCGCGCTGCTGCAGCACGAGAAACTGATCGAGTTCATTGGCCGCAACTACGCGGCCGACGCGCGGGGTTGCTGGTACTTCCAAAATGGACCACAACGGGTGTACGTCGAGTTGGCCGCCACGCCCTGGATCTGGCGCATCCAGCCCGATGGTTCGGTGCGCAGCCACACCGGCCAGCCGGCGACGGTGCAGGCCTGTGTGCTGGACGAGGCCGGCCATGTTTACCTGCAGACCGACCTCGGCTTTGGTCTGGTGCACACGCAGGACGTGTCGCTGGCGGCCGATGCCGTGCAGGCCGGCGTGTGGGGCGTGCAGGAACTGGCGGCAGCGGCATTACCGCAGCACTTTGCCTATGTGATGAGTCCTGAATTGCTATCAAAAGGATAGCTGTCAACGATTTTTGGCCGAGGCTCAGGGGCCAACTTGACATAAAAAAACCGGTCATCGACCGGTTTTCTTGGGGGCAGAGGCAGCTTACTTGGCTTCGGCAGCCGCGGGCGCCTTCGGTTCGTCGAACTTGCCACCGGCGGCATTGGCCAAGAAGGCCACGGCACGGGCGATCTCCACGTCAGAGTGGTCGCCGCCACCTTGCGGGGCCATGGCGCCTTTGCCCTTGAGGGCCGAGGTCACGAGTGCATCGAAGCCGGTCTTGATGCGAGCGCCCCAGGCGCCGGCATCGCCAAACTTGGGCGCGCCAGCGGCACCGGCGGCGTGGCAGGCAGCGCACTGAGCCTTGTAGACCTCTTCGCCCGATTTGAGCGGACGGTTGGCGTCACGAATTTCCACCGCGCCAACCTTTTGCAGGCGCTCAGCCACGGCCTTCTCGGTGTTCACGGCGCCGGCACCCGGCTTCTTGTCGGAGGTGACAAAGAACACCAGGCCGATGATGATGAACACCGGAACCACGAAGGCAAAGATGGATGTCCACAGGAGTTGCTTCGGGGTCTTGATCGGGCCGGTATGGGCTTCGTCGTGGCTGTTGTCGCTCATGGTGTCCTCAATGGTTCTGGGGGCTTGATATAGATCAGCCGGCGATTATAGCGGCCGGCCTGATGCAAACCCCCTACAATACGGGTTGCTCTCAAGTGCGGCTGTAGCTCAGTGGATAGAGTATTGGCCTCCGAAGCCAAGGGTCGTGGGTTCGATCCCCGCCAGCCGCGCCAGATCCAGCTTCCCGGATGACTAGGCTTTCACCCGGCATCTGCCAAGTCATCCTGGCATTCCCCCGTCTCCTGCGCAACCGATGCGACCATGGTCTACATGGTCGATCGAATGGACAGTCGCGCGGTCTTGAGCTTCGGCGCGGACGCGGCCCCACAGGCCGTCGTGCTCTGTTGAGCGGGTGCATCTCTCGTCTGCCGACCAGCTCGCGATTTGACTTAGGACAAGTGAGCGGGCTGAAGGGGTTCGGATAATGAACCTCGGACAGGGGGCAATACCTGCATCGACGCAGCAGCGCGGGCAGGTCAGTCATCGGGACGGGCATCATGAACATGTTTGCATGCCGGCTTCTGCTTCGCCTGATTCTCGCGCTGCTGGCGTTCTGCCTTGCGGGCAGCGCAGCGGCCGATTGGGCGGACGATGTGAGCCAGGTCCAGCGGCTTGTGAATCGCGGGCAATACGCCGAAGCCGAGCAGTTCGCCAGCGACAGCCTCAAGCGCGGCCCGGGGGGCTTCCTGTTCGCCGAGACCGGGACCCTGACCCTGCATCACTGGCGTGGTCGGCTGCGGCTGCATCTGGGCAATTCGGCCGGAGCCATTGAGGACGCAGAGGCGCTCATCAAGGCCAATTCGTTCCTGATGCCCCCGGATGCTGGCTACGATCTGCGCGCCATGGCCCGGGCAGTGCAGGGCGATGCCAGCGGTGCCTTGGCCGATTTCGAGGCCGGACTGGCCAGCGCGAGGTCGGGTTTTGTGACCGGCTTGCGTACCGCCAGCTTGCTGGGCGATCGCGCGATTGCGCGTGTGCTCCTGAATGACATCGAGGGTGCGCAGGGCGATTTCGCCCGCGCCATCGAGACGGAGCAGTCGGCCCCGGCCATGGGTGATTTCATCGCGGCCAAGAAGACCTCCTGGTCCCGCCAGCGCGAAGCCCTGGCGAAGTTGCAGGCCGGTGATGGGCGCGGCGCGATTGAGTTGGCGCAGGAAGCCAGCAAGATCCTCGCCGCCATCAAGGCTCCCTCGGCCACCAGCGAGTTCGTGTCGGCCGAGCTGTTCCTGGCCGAACTCGTGCGCCGGGAGGCTGTTGCGTCGGACGTCACGGCGACATCGGCCGGGGTGTCGGGGCGAGCAGTGAACCCGGCGCTGCTGGAATTGCTCGCCATGGCGCCGAGGCAGTCCTCGGTCTGGGGCGTTCAATCGAAGGATGCCGAAGGCGGCGGGGTCTTGTTGGGCAATGTCCTGGCTGGCACGCCCGCGGCCGCAGCGGGGCTGCAGCCCGGGGATGTGTTGCTGGCCATCAATGGCGAGACGCTCCTGAACGAGCGCGACTGGTTGGCGAAACGGGAGACCCTGCCGCTGTTCACGCCCTTGAATCTGACGGTCCGGCGCAACGGCCAACGCACCGAGACCGTGATCGCGGTGCCGGGCCGGGTCCGCCTGACCGTGCGACCGATCGACACAGCCTTCGTTGTGCCGGGCGTGCAGCAGGCTGCTGCCGACGAGGCACCCTCACTTGTCGATGCCCTCGATGCCTTCAATGTGTTGGAGCGTGTCATCCTGGATCCCGTTAGCGGCAAGGTGGAGATCATGGGGCGCTACGACCCGCAATTCAAGACGGGGGCCCTTCCCTACCTGGACCTGCTCAAGACCGCCCTGGCTTATCCGACACCCCGCCTCAACATCAAGCCGACTGCCACCACGGCACAGCTGTTGCAGGACATGCGGCCGGAGATCACGGCCAAGCTGCGGGACTTTCCGTTCAGCCAGATGGTTGATCACGTGCAAGGCCATCCGGACCTGGAGCGCGACCGCCAACTGATGGTGCGCGAGCTTGCGCGCCTCTACGGCATCGCACCCGAAGAGTACGCGGGCTGGTACAACTTCGCGCGGCTCGACGTCCAGCGGGAGGGATACACGGAACTGTTCCCGCCGGCCGTCCTGCGCGCGCCGATTGCCAAGGCTTACAGAACGCTGGGTCACGGTGACGTGGCGGATGCATTGCTGCTGATCTACCAGCAGACGCCTGCTGCGACGGTGCAGGCCCTGCAGGTCCTCGGCCGCGGGGATCAGGCGGCGGCCCTTTCCGCCGGCGGCGGCGAGGATGCCTATGGTGCGGCCATGGTGGCGGCGTTCCAGGCGATGGGCGAACGCACAGGTGCCATCTCCAAGGAGAACATGCAGACCCTGCGGTCCTACTTCGAGGCCAAACGAATGTCCTGGCAGGACGTGGCCCGCGTCTACCAGAGCGTCATGCCATACCAGCCGAAGAACGCGCGCTTCAGCCTGATGCACCAGGCCTTCCATCGCATCACCCTGTCCGATCCGGCGGGTCTGTTGGCGTTTCCCAAGCTGCAGGCGGCGCGCTCGCGCATCGAACCCATCGACCTCGACCCGGCGTCGCAGTTGGCCGCGATCATGTTCGCAGCCGACTATGCGTTCAAGAGCATCGAGAGTCGACCTGAGCTGTTTGCCCGTGTGCCTGGATTCATCTCGAAGACGGAGCACCGGGTCAAGAATCCGATTGCGGGCGATGCCAAGTCGGGGCGCATCTGGATGGAGCCCGATACAGTGCAGATGGCCGTGGCACCCGGGCGCAATGTCATCGATTTCGGTGTCGCTACCATGCGCGTGCGTGCCGCGGATGCGACGGACCTGATCGATCTGTCCGCCGCCGATGCCGACAAACCCGACCCCTTCACTTTGTGGACCGCCAACCACATGATGAAGAACTTCGATGCGTACGCACGCATCATCCCGGCTTTCCACAAGGTGCGGGAGGCGGCGAAGGTGATTGCCCTGGCCCAGTGGCTGCAGGCAGAGAAGGTGGCGCCCGATCTGCGCGGCGTGGTTCAGACGCCCTGGCGTGCACCGGATGACTTTCCAGTGCTCAACATCCTGTCGCAATCCTTCCGCGTGTTGCCGGACGGCAAGTCGGTACTTACCACCTACCTGAGTACGGAAGGTGGCGTTAGCTTCAAGCCGGCGAGCAAATGGGCGGTGGTCGCCCCCTCGGCGCAGAGCGAGACGCGCGCCACCGACCATCTGGCCTTGAGTGCCGGCTTGGGGCAGCAGGCTGTCAAAGCTTTGCGCGATGGCGACATGGAGCAGGCGCGCCACCTGGCGGAACTCAGCGCGCAGGCCATGAACGGCAGCCTGTCCCGTGCCCAACTGGACAAGCTCGGCATTCAGGTACCTGCGGTCCAAGGCGTGGCTGCCGTGCCAGTTAACGTGCAACTGCAGAAGGCCCTGTTGCAACGGACAGCGCAGCAGATCGACACGCTCAAGCGCAGTCCGCAGTCGCGCGAGGCGATGGCTGCGCAGCTGGAGGTTCTGGATCAGGTCTACCGGGACATGCAGGCGGACCCGGCGCGCGCCTCGGACAATCTGTTGAAGCTCCAGACGGGGCGGGCCGTGGCATCGGTGTTGCCCTCGGTGCCTGTCGCGGCGCCAAGCCAGGCGGCACCTGTGTCGAAAGAGCCGGTGGGGGGCGCCTGCACGGTATCCCTGCTGCCGCAAGAGGCTCTGTCGGGCGCCAGCCAGGCGGTGCTGGAGCAGAAGCTGGCGGCCGCGCGGGACCGGTTGCGCTACATCCAGGAGGCGCTGCGCAAGCTGGCTGCGCTGAATGCGCGTCAACGTGCCGAGATGGACAAGCTGACGCAGGAGCTGACCCAGGCCTACGAGGCGGCCAATGAGCGGGCCTACGAGTTCGTTGTCGGCCTGCTGACTGATCTGCCGCTGGCCAGGTATGCCGATCTGCGCAAGGCACGCCTTGCCGAACTCGACCGGATGATCGAGAGCCAGAAGGCCATGCGCTCGGGTCCGATCAGCGAGGCAGCACGACGTGCGATCGAGGCCGATATCGAGCAGATGGGCCGACTGCGGGCCCAGTATGAGGCTGCTTCCGGATCACTGGAGAAGCACCTGGCCCTCTATGCAGGCGCCAACTATGCCAAGGACATCGTCAAGTGGGAGCAGGAAACGCGCAAGACGGAGGACTGGCGGCGCGGCTTGGAGGCGACTCGCTTGGGGGGCAAGATCCTGCTGGACCTGCCCTGGCTGGAGGACAAATTCCTGAGTCGTAAGGACTGGTTCGGCGGCAACCGGCTCTGGCAGGTGGTCGCCATGGGAAAGATGGCTTGGACCGCCTCGGACTT
>CALRMF020000096.1:0-9378 GCA_943369035.1 Curvibacter sp. AEP1-3 | reverse complement strand
GATGTGTGCGTAGAGGGGTTTCATGGCGGCGATTATCTCGCGCCGCTTGCGTCGCTCCGAGTCGCCTGCCGGACTATGATGGGGTCGGCGATAAGCGACACTGGCGGCCCCGTTCGGCCGCATCCGAGCATCCTCATGGCAGGATGTGGCAGTACACAAACCGATGGAGACATGACGATGACCTTGAAACTGTGCGGCTTCTCGGCCAGCAACTACTACAACAAGATCAAGCTGCAATTGATGGAGAAGGGCGTGCCCTTCGTCGAGGAGCTGGTCTGGACCGGCCATACCGATTCGCTGCTGGTGGATCGTTCGCCCATGGGCAAGGTGCCCTTCCTCGATACGCCGCAGGGGCCGATCTCCGAGTCGGGTGCCTGTGCCGAGTACATCGAGGCCGCCTATCCGCAAAAGCCGCTGTTGCCGGCCGACCCCTTTGCCGCCGCCAAGGTGCGCGAGATCCTGATCTACAGCGAACTGCACCTGGAACTGGTGGCGCGCAACCTCTATCCGGAAGCTTTCTTCGGCGGCAAGGTGTCCGACGAGGTCAAGGAGCGCACCCACAAGCTGCTGGTCAAGGGCGTGCACGGCTTCGCCAAGCTGGCCAAGTTTGCGCCCTACATCGCTGGCCCGGAGTTCACGTTGGCCGACTGTGCCGCCGTGGCGCACCTGCCGCTGGTGTCCGGGGCCAGCAAGATCATCTACGGCGAGGACGTGCTGGCCGCCTTGCCGGTGCGCGACTACCTGAAGATGATGGGGGAGCGCCCGACCATGAAGACCATCAACGCCGACCGCAAGAGCAGTACCGAACAGATGATGGCCTTGCGGGCCAAGAAGGGCGCTTGAGCGGGCTCAGCCTGTGTGCCGGCTGCGGTGGGCGGCCCGTGTGGCCAGCGCGCTGGTCAGCAGGGCCAGCAGCAGCACGGCCAGCCCTGCCCAGTGCAGCAAGCGCATCTGGTCCTGGGCAATCAGCCAGCCACCGGTGGCGGCGCCCAAGGCCTGGCCAGCGTAGATGGCCGAAGTGTTGAGCGCAATCGAGCCGGACGCCAGCGCCGGCGCGATGCCGGCCAGGCGCACCTGCTGCGCCGAGTTGGCGGCGAAGCACCCCAGGGCCCAGGGCACCAGCACCAGGCCCAGCAGCCACAGGTTGGCGCCCAGCGGCCACAAGGCCAGGCTCAGGGCCATGCCACCCAGTGACACGGCCACGGTACGGGCGGCGCCGAGCCGGTCGATGCGCTGTGACACCCAGAGGTTGCCGATGAAACCGAAGACACCGAACCAGGCGAACACCAGGCTCAGTTGCAGCGGCGTGCTGTCGAACAGGGCTTTCAGCGTCGGCGCCAGGTAGGCAAACTGCACGAACTGGCCGGCCGAGGAGAGCACCGTCACGGCCACGCACAGCATGAGTGGGCGCGACTGCAGCGTTTCGCGCCAAGCGCCGAGAGTGAAGGCGGGTGGCCGCACGCCGTCGGGCATCGCGCGCCAGACCCACCAGGCGCTGGCCAGGCTGAGCAGGCCCACCAAGGCAAAGGCGGTACGCCAACCGAGCGTGCCACCGATCCAGGCGCCCAGTGGCATACCGAGCACCGAGGCCACGGACCAACCGAGGAAGACCAGCCCAATGGCCCGGCCTCGTTGCGCAGCCGGCACCAGCAGCCCGATGCAGGCCGCCGCCTGCGGCGTGAAGATGGCCGGCGAGACCACCGCCAGCACGCGTACCACCAGCAGGGAGGTGAAGTCCGGCATCGCCGCGCTCAGCAGGTGCATGACGCCATACCAGAGCATGGCCAGGGCCAGCAGGCGCCGGCGGTCCCAGCGCGCCACCAGCGTGGCGAGCAAGGGCGCGCCAAAGCACATCATCAGGGCGGCGGCAGAGATCAGCTGACCAGCCACCGGCACCGGCACGGCCAGGGAACTGCTGATGTCGTTGAGCGTGCCGGGGACGATCATCACCCCGGTGCCGATGATGCCGTTGCCCGCCATCAGCGCCCACAACGTCGGCGGCAGCGTACGCGCGTCAGAGGACGGCTGTGACATGCCGTGCTTCAGCGCCGCACCTGCAGCGCGCCCGGGTTGACGATGTTGGTGGGTGTGCCCTTGATGAAATTCACCACGTTGTCGAAGGCGGCGCCGAAGTAGTTCTCGTAGTTCGACTGCTCGACGTAGCCGATGTGCGGCGTGCAGATGCAATTCTCCAGCCGCAGCAGGGCATGGCCCTGCAGGATGGGTTCGGTCTCGAACACGTCCACCGCCGCCATGCCGGGGCGGCCGCGGTTAAGCGCGCCGATCAGGGCATCGGGTTCGACCAGCTCGGCGCGTGACGTGTTGACGAACAGTGCCGTGGTCTTCATGCGGGCCAGATCGTCCGACGTGACGATGCCGCGCGTCTCGTCGGTCAGGCGCAGGTGCAGGCTCAGCACATCGCTTTGCGCAAAGAAGTCGTCGCGGCTGGCGGCGGCCTCGTAGCCGTCTTGCACGGCCTTTGCCAACGAAGCCTCGCGGCCCCAGACCAGCACGCGCATGCCAAAGGCGCGGCCATAGCCCGCTACCATCTGGCCAATCTTGCCGTAACCCCAGATGCCCAGGGTCTTGCCGCTGAGCACGCACCCCAGGCCAAAGTTGGGCGGCATGGAGCCAGCCTTGAGGCCGGACTGCTGCCAGGCCCCGTGTTTGAGGTTGCCGATGTACTGCGGCAGGCGGCGCATGGCCGCCATGATGAGGGCCCAGGTCAGTTCGGCCGGCGCTACCGGTGAGCCGGTGCCTTCGGCGACGGCGATGCCGCGCTCAGTGCAGGCGTTGATGTCGATGTGGCTGCCGACGCGGCCGGTCTGCGCGATCAGCTTGAGGCGGGGCAGTTTCTCCACCAGGGCGCGCGTGATGTGGGTGCGTTCGCGGATCAGCACAATGATGTCGGCATCACGCAGGCGGACGGACAACTGACCGAGACCCTTGACCGTGTTGGTGTACACCTTGGCCGGAAAGGCTTCCAGCTTGGACGCGCATTCGAGTTTGCGAACGGCGTCCTGGTAATCGTCCAGAATCACAATATTCATGCCGCTATTGTGCCTTGGGCTCGCGGCGCCCGAGCCCGTTGACGGGCGAGCGGGAGGACGTGTCAGCGGGTAGTGGCCTCGCAGGCGGCCAGACGGTCCAGCTCGGCGCAGACATCGGCCATGCGGCCGGAGATCACCATGCGCCCGACCTGGGCAGCGCTCTGACCGGATTCCACGACGCGCACCACACGCAAGGGGCGACGCTGGAGCAAATGCACCGGCGGCTGGGCTGCGACCCGCGTGCCGCGGCGTTGGCAGGCCGGTCGGAGGTCGGCGACGGGGGCCGTGCCTTGTGCCGGTGGGCTGGGTGCCAGCGGTGTGATGGCCGGTGCCAACCAGCGCAGCAGGCTTTGCAACGGGCCCCAGGAGCGCGGCTCGGCCAGGAAGGCGATGTTCATGTCAGACCTCGGTGCGTGCGGTTCACATCAGCATGGTGTTGCGGATCAGGCCGACCGCCAGTCCCTCGATCTCGAACGGCTCGCCGGGTTCGACGATGATGGTCTGGTAATCGGGGTTCTCGGGGTGCAGTTCGATCAGGTGCTTGTTGCGGCGGAAGCGCTTGACCGTGACCTCCTCGCCCAGCCGCGCAACGACGATCTGGCCATTCTTGGCGTCCTTGGTGGCCTGCACGGCCAGCAGGTCGCCGTCCATGATGCCGGCGTCGCGCATGGACATGCCGCGTACCTTGAGCAGGTAATCGGGCTTACGCTGGAACAGCGAGTTCTCGACATAGTAGGTCTGGTCCACATGTTCCTGCGCCAGAATCGGTGAGCCGGCCGCCACGCGCCCGACCAGCGGCAAGGCCAGTTGAGCGAGGCCCGGCAGCGGCAGCGCGTACTGCTTGATGCGGGACTCGTTGATGGAGCGCAGGGCGTCGCCGCGCAGGCGGATGCCGCGCGAAGTGCCGCTGACCAACTCGATCACGCCCTTGCGCGCCAGCGCCTGCAGGTGCTCCTCGGCGGCGTTGGCGGATTTGAAGCCGAGTTCGGCCGCGATCTCGGCGCGCGTGGGCGGGGCGCCAGTGCGGGCAATGGCACTCTGGATCAGGTCCAGAATCTGCTGTTGGCGGGCGGTCAGTTTGACCGGGAACTGGGGCAGGTCCATCATGGCGACTCCTTGTGGCCGGATTGGTATAAGACTACTGTCTTGATATCCAGTAACTGTATTTTTAACCAGTTTTTGAGGAATTGCAAGTGGGGCTTGGAAAAATTGTGGTGCTCGGCACCGGCGGCACCATCGCCGGCACCGGCGCCAGCCCGACGGACAGCCATTACGTTGCTGCGCAGAGGGGTGTGGCTGACCTGCTGGCGGGGTTGCCGGGGGCGTTGCCGGCCGGCTTCGAACTCGTGAGCGAGCAGGTGGCACAGATCGACAGCAAGGACATGGAGGTCGCCGTCTGGCAGGCCCTGCTGCGACGTTGCGCGCACTGGCTGGCGCAGCCCGAGGTGCAAGGCGTGGTCGTGACACACGGCACCGACACCGCGGAGGAAACGGCCTACCTGCTGCAGTCCGTGCTGGCGCCGGTCAAGCCGGTGGTGCTGACCTGTGCCATGCGCCCGGCCACGGCGGTCAGTGCCGATGGACCGCAGAACCTGCTGGATGCGCTGGCGGTGGCCTGCCATCCCGATGCCAGCGGCGTGGTGCTGGTGTGCGCCGGTCAGATCCATGGGGCCTTCGATGTGCAGAAGCTGCATAGCTGGCAACTCGATGCCTTCAGTTCGGGGGAGGCCGGGCCGGTCGGGCGTGTGCGGCAGGGGCAGCTGGATCTGTGGCGGAACTGGCCTGTTGCCTCTTGCAGATTTGACCCGGTTGCTATTGAAAAAATAGCAACCATGCCTGCCTGGCCTCGGGTGGAGATCGTGCTCAGTCATGGCGCCGCATGTGGCGCCACGGTGGATGCGCTGGTGGCATCCGATGTGGCGGCGCGCAGCGGCGCGGCGCCAGTGCGTGGACTGGTGGTTGCAGGTACCGGTGGCGGCACCGTGCATCAGGCGCTGGAGGCGGCCTTGCGACGGGCCCAGGCCGCGGGGGTGCGCGTGCTGCGCAGCAGCCGATGTGCGCTCGGTTCCGCCAGCGCCCGTCCGGAAGATGCCTTTGCCGCGGCCCCGGGGCTGACGCCCGTGAAGGCGCGGTTGGCGCTGATGCTCGACTTGTTGGCTGACTGAGCCGTCCCATGTTGAGCGAAATGCAAAGCAGCGCCTGGGCCTATCCGGCGCTGGAGGTCATCCACATCGTCGGCGTGGCCCTGCTGCTGGGCAATTTGGTGCTGCTGGAGTTGCGGGTGTTTGGCGCAGGCGCGGCCTTGCCGCCGCGGGAGCTGGCCCGGCTCAGCCTGACGCTCGTTGTGGTCGGCTTCAGTCTGGCTGCTGCGTCGGGGCTGCTGATGTTCGCCACCCAGCCGAAGGAGCTGCTGGCCAACCGTGCATTCACCCTGAAGATGCTGCTGTTATTGGCCGCGGCGTGTAATGCGGCCTGGTTCCATGGCCGCGGCTCGCTGGCGCAGTTGGACGTCCTGGCGCGTCTGCAGATGCTGTTGTCAACCTTCATCTGGCTGGCTGTCATCACCTGTGGCCGTTGGATCGCCTATGTTTGAGACGAGGAGACGAGCATGAAACGACGTGATGCACTGCTGCTGGTGTCCTTGCTGCCAGGCGGCTTGCCTATGGCCCGGGCGCACCATGGCTGGAGCAGCTTTGACCAGGACCGGCCGCTCTACCTGCAGGGGCGTGTGTTGCGCTCGCGCTGGCAGAACCCGCATGCCGAGCTGGCGCTGGAGCTGGAGCTGGATGCGACCCTGACGCTGCCGGCTGATCTGGCCCAGCGTACGTTGCCGGCCCAGACGGCACCGGTCGATGGCAAGGCCTTGCTGCTGCGCGCGCGCCTGCCGCAGCGCGCGGACCGCGTCTGGGAGGTCGAGCTGGCGCCTTTGACGCGCATGCAGGCCTGGAAGGTCGCCGAGATCAAGCCGGGGGACCGCGTGGCGCTGGTCGGCTTCACCTTCAAGGGCGAGCAGGGCGCTGCCGTACTGCGGGCGGAGTACCTGTTCGTGGGGGAGCAGGTTTACGGCCTGCGTTCCGGCCCGGCGTGAGGTCGAGGGCCTGTTTACCTCGTGCGCAGGCCCTGGTTACCTTTCCTTACCAAAACCCGGGTTTGCCCTTTCGGCCGCTCTGCCGCGCAGGAAACCTAGCCCGTATCATCGGTGGCGGGAGCTGTCTGGCCATTCATCGCGCCAGACGACCGGACCGTGCAAGCAAGCCAGAGCGTAGACGATCAAGACGAGCAGGTTGGGATGCCGAAACTGGTGGATTACGTGATCCGCCTGACCCAGCACCGCGACCGCGACCTGCTCGACCGGGCGCTGGTCGATGCCATCATGGAACTGCTGCGGCCGCAGCAGGTGACCCTGATCGGTGTGGTGAGCGAGGCCGCGCAGCGCTTCTGGGTCCCGTTGATGCGACGCCAGCAAAGCGGCAATGTCCAGGTGCTGTCCGACCCGCTGTGGGTGCAGGTCCATCAGCTGCAAGCCTTGGCGGAACAGCCTTGGCACCTGCGCTGCCTGGAAACGCTGCAACCGGTGGAGGTGCTGCCCGAGACACCGCAGGCGCCGACGCTTGCCCTGGTGCCCTTGTTCGAGGACGCCCAGGTGCCCGGCGCCGGCGTGATCGAGCTTGTGCTGCGGCAGCGCCTTGATCCGGCGGCCCTGAACGTCCTTGGGCGCCTGCTGAGCGTGTACCGCAACATGCACGGCATGCTGGACTACAGCGAATGCGACGCCCTTACGGGCCTGCTCAACCGCAAGTCCTTCGACGATGCATTTTTCAAGGTGTTGCGCGACGAGACGTTGCGGGCACAGGATGCGCGGGCCGCCGGCGAGCTGCCTGAGGCGCTGACGGAGCGGCGTCAGCCGACGCCCACGGTGGGTTACTGGCTGGCGATGGTGGATGTAGACCACTTCAAGCAGGTCAACGACGTGCATGGCCATTCGATCGGTGACGAGGTGCTGCTGCTGGTGGCACGCCTGCTCAAGACCACCTTGCGTTCGCTGGACCGGGTGTTCCGCTTTGGTGGCGAGGAGTTCGTCGTGTTGCTGCGCTGCCCGGACGAGGCCGGCGCGATGAGTGCGCTGGAGCGCTTTCGTGCCAACATGGAGCAATACGCCTTTCCCCAGGTGGGCCGCATCACGGTCAGCGTCGGCCTGACGGCCTTGCGCGCTGGCGATTCTCCGAGCGTGACGTGCGAGCGTGCCGACCAGGCCGTGTACTTTGCCAAGGGCCACGGCCGCAACCAGGTCTGCAGCTACGAGCAACTGGTCGAGCGGGGCCTGCTGCAGACCGACAACAAGGTGGGTGGCGTCGAGCTGTTTTGAATCGTCGCAATGTCCGGGCGAAAAAAAGGCCGCATGAGCGGCCTTTTTTATTGAGCGCCAGAGGCTGGATCAGCTCGCCAACGCCTGCAGTGCGCGGGCGGTGATCTCGTCCACCGAGCCCATGCCGCTGATCGCGCGGTACTTCGGTGCGGCAGCCGGTTCCTGCTTGGCCCAGTTGCTGTAATAGTCCACCAGCGGGCGGGTCTGAGCGCTGTAGACGTCCAGGCGCTTCTTGACGGTTTCTTCCTTGTCGTCCTCACGCTGTACCAGGGGCTCGCCGGTCACGTCGTCCTTGCCTTCCACCTTGGGCGGATTGAACTTGACGTGGTAGGTGCGGCCCGAGGCGGGGTGCGAGCGGCGGCCGCTCATGCGCTCGATGATGGCCTCGAAAGGCACATCGATTTCGAGCACGTAGTCGAGCTTGACGCCGGCGGCCTTCATGGCATCGGCCTGCGGAATGGTGCGCGGGAAGCCGTCGAACAGGAAGCCCTTGGCGCAGTCCGGCTGGGCAATGCGTTCCTTGACCAGGTTGATGATCAGGTCGTCACTCACCAGGCCGCCGGATTCCATGACGGCTTTGGCCTGCAGACCCAGCGGGGTGCCGGCCTTGACGGCAGCGCGCAGCATGTCGCCGGTGGAAATCTGCGGAATGCCGTATTTCTGGCAGATGAACGCCGCTTGCGTGCCCTTGCCGGCGCCGGGGGCGCCCAACAGTATCAGTCTCATGGATATCCTCGGGTGAATTCAGAACCGGTCGGCGATGCTGGGCACCACGAAGGTGCGTTGAACCGCTCGTAGGGGGTCGAGGATAGCATGCCCTGCTGCGGCCAAACTTACGCCCTGGGGTCAGACTGCTTAACAGCGGCGGCTGGGCCGTCAGCTGGTGAAGTGGCGGCGCACGCGCTCCAGGTCCTCCGGCGTATCCACCCCCGCACCGGGCGCATGGGAGGTCACATGTACGGCAATGCGATGGCCGTGCCAAAGCGCCCGCAACTGTTCCAGCGCTTCGGTGGTTTCGATGGGGGCCTGGGGCAGCTGCGGAAACTGGCGCAGAAAGCCGACACGGTAGCCGTACAGGCCGATGTGCCGCAGCGGCGCCGGTGCCGGCAGGGTCGTGATGCCCTGGGCAAAACCGTCACGCCACCAGGCGATGGGTGCGCGGCTGAAGTAGAGCGCGAGCTGGCGTACATCGAGCACCACCTTGACCACATTGGGGTTCACGAAGTCAGCCACGTCGTGGATGGGGTGCGCGGCCGTGCTCATGCTCGCTTCTGGGCGCTGCATCAGCAGCTCTGCCACGGCCGACACCAGGGTAGGGTCGATCAGCGGCTCGTCGCCTTGCACATTGACCACCAGGTCGTCGTCCGGCAGGTGCAGCAGGTCGCAGGCCTCGGCCAGCCGGTCGCTACCGCTGGGGTGGTCGGTGCGGGTCAGCACGGCTTCGACGCCATGGCGATGGCAGGCTTGCAGGATCTCGGGGCTGTCGCCGGCCACGACGACGCGGGTACCCGCCGGCAGGCCGGTGGCGACGCGCTGCGCGACGCGCACCACCATGGGCAGGCCGGCAATATCGGCCAAGGGTTTGTTGGGCAGACGGGTCGAAGCCAGCCGGGCCGGAATCAGGACCGTGTAGTTCATGCAGGCAGGGCGTCAGCGCTCGAGTTCGGCGTCGGTCAGTGGCCGCGCCTCGTTCTCGAGCAGCACGGGGATGCCGTCGCGCACGGGGTAGGCTAGGCGCGCGCTGCGCGAGATCAGTTCCTGCTGCTCGCGCTTGTACTCCAGCGGCCCCTTGGTGACGGGGCAGACCAGCAGTTCAAGAAGTCGTGTGTCCATGGGGCGATGATAGCCGTGCATGCTGCGCGGTAGCGAGCAGACGGTCGAGCATGGTGAAAAAGGCTGGCTCGGGCGTGAAGTCCAGTGGCACGGCCAAGGCGTCGGGGTGACGGCGCCATAGCTTGACGG
>CALRMF020000095.1:0-9510 GCA_943369035.1 Curvibacter sp. AEP1-3 | reverse complement strand
AACTGCGCGTTGATGCTCGCAGCAAGGGTGTGAGCCTGAGTGTTCTGAAGAACACCCTGGCCCGCCGTGCTGTGGCTGGCAGCCAGTTTGACGTTGTCGCCGACCAGATGACCGGTCCGCTGATCTATGGCTTCTCCGAAGACGCTGTGGCTGCCGCTAAGGTGGTGGCCGATTTCGCGAAGACCAACGACAAGTTGGTGATTCGCGGCGGCGCTTTCGCAGGTAAAGCCCTGGATGTGAACGGCGTTAAGCAACTGGCCAACATTCCGTCGAAGGAAGTGTTGCTGGCCCAGTTGTGTGGCTTGCTGATGTCCCCCATCTCTCGCACCGCTGTGGTGTTGGGTGCTCTGGCGGCCAAAAAAGGCGAAGGCGCAACCGAAGAAGCTGCTGTGGCTGCCTAAGCCCACAGCAACCTTGAACCAATTGTTAGGAATTTAAAAATGGCATTCGATAAAGACGCATTTCTGACCGCTCTCGACAGCATGACGGTCCTCGAACTCAACGACCTGGTGAAGGCCATCGAAGAGAAGTTTGGCGTGAGCGCTGCCGCTATGGCCGCTCCTGCTGCTGGTGGCGGTGCTGCTGCTGCTGTTGCCGAAGAGAAGACCGAATTCAACGTCGTTCTGCTCGAAGCCGGCGCCAACAAGGTGTCCGTCATCAAGGCCGTGCGTGAAATCACCGGCCTGGGTCTGAAGGAAGCCAAGGACCTGGTCGACGGCGCTCCCAAGGCCGTCAAGGAAGGCATTGCCAAGGCTGACGCCGAAGCTGCCAAGAAGAAGCTGGAAGAAGCTGGCGCCAAGGTCGAACTCAAGTAATTGGGTCTCGCTCAGAGGCTGGAGTGCTCACAAAGGGCCTCCAGCCTTTGGTGCTTATAGGATGCGTCTCACAGAGCGCACCCAAAAGCTGCAAACTGGCAGCTTTTGAGTGTCTTCTGACCCCGACAGCAGAAGATGCCTTGGTCCGGGCGATGTGCAATGCATCGCCGTCAGCCATGGTTGGTAGTGGCCAACCGCCAAGCCCGCACGTGTGTGCCCAGCGTGCACCACCGTCCCGCGGGTCCAGTCGTCGAAGACCCAGGACTCATGTCTTTGCCCGGAGATTTCATGGCCTATTCATACACCGAACGCAAGCGAATCCGCAAAAGTTTCGGCAGCCGCGACAGCGTGCTCGAAGTGCCTTACCTGCTGCAGATGCAGAAGGATGCCTACACCGCATTCCTGCAGGCAGATGTTGCCCCCCAGAAACGCACCAACGAAGGTTTGCAGGCCGCTTTTCAAGCGGCCTTCCCCATCGTCTCGCACAACGGTTTCGTGGAGATGAAGTTTGTCGAGTACAACCTCGCCAAACCCGCGTTCGATGTTCGTGAATGCCAAACCCGTGGTTTGACCTTCGCCTCGGCAGTGCGCGCCAAAGTTCAGCTGATCATTTACGACCGCGAATCCTCCAGCGCCCAGTCCAAGGTGGTCAAGGAAGTGAAGGAGCAAGAGGTCTACATGGGCGAAGTGCCCCTGATGACCGACAAGGGCTCGTTCATCATCAACGGCACTGAGCGCGTGATCGTGTCCCAGTTGCACCGTTCGCCTGGCGTGTTCTTCGAACACGACAAGGGCAAGACCCACAGCTCGGGCAAGTTGCTGTTCTCGGCCCGCGTGATTCCTTACCGCGGCTCCTGGCTCGACTTCGAATTCGACCCCAAGGACCTGCTGTACTTCCGCGTCGACCGTCGCCGCAAGATGCCGGTCACGACCCTTCTCAAGGCCATCGGCCTGAACCCCGAGTCGATCCTGGCCAACTTCTTTGTCAACGACAACTTCCGCCTGATGGACAGCGGTGCACAGATGGAATTCGTGCCCGAGCGCCTGCGTGGTGAAGTGGCTCGCTTTGACATCACCGACAAGTCCGGCAAGGTGGTTGTGGCCAAGGACAAGCGCATCACCGCGCGCCACACCCGTGAACTCGAGCAATCGGGTACCACCCACGTCAGCGTCCCCGAAGACTTCCTGATCGGCCGCGTGGTCGCTCGCAACATCGTGGATGGCGACACTGGTGAAATCCTGGCCAAGGCCAACGACGAGTTGACCGAAGTGCTGCTCAAGAAGCTGCGCAGCGCCGGCATCCTCGATCTGCAGTGCATCTACACGAATGAACTGGACCAAGGTCCGTACATCTCGCAGACCCTGCGCACCGACGAAACCACCGACGAGTTCGCTGCCCGCGTGGCCATCTACCGCATGATGCGCCCCGGCGAGCCGCCGACCGAAGACGCTGTGCAGGCCCTGTTCCAGCGCCTGTTCTACAACCCCGACACCTACGATCTGTCGCGCGTCGGCCGCATGAAGTTCAACGCCAAGATCGGTCGCGAAGAGTCGACCGGTCCGATGGTGCTGACCAACGAAGACATCCTGGCGGTGGTCAAGATCCTGGTGGATCTGCGCAACGGCAATGGCGAAGTCGACGACATTGACCACTTGGGCAACCGCCGTGTGCGTTGCGTGGGCGAACTGGCTGAAAACCAGTACCGCACGGGTCTGGCTCGTATCGAGAAGGCCGTGAAGGAACGTCTGGGCCAGGCTGAGCAAGAGCCGCTGATGCCGCACGACCTGATCAACTCCAAGCCGATTTCTGCGGCCCTCAAGGAGTTCTTCGGCGCCTCGCAGCTGTCGCAGTTCATGGACCAGACCAACCCGCTGGCCGAAATCACCCACAAGCGCCGCGTGTCGGCCCTTGGCCCGGGCGGTTTGACCCGTGAACGTGCCGGCTTCGAAGTGCGTGACGTGCACGTGACCCACTACGGTCGCGTCTGCCCGATTGAAACGCCTGAAGGCCCGAACATCGGTCTGATCAACTCGCTGGCTCTGTACGCTCGCCTGAACGAGTACGGCTTCATTGAAACCCCGTACCGCCGAGTGGTGGACGGCAAGGTGACCGATCAGATCGATTACCTGTCGGCCATCGAAGAAGGCAAGTACGTGATCGCCCAGGCCAACGCCACCCTGGACGCCGAAGGCCGTCTGACGGGTGACCTGGTGTCGGCCCGTGAAAAGGGTGAATCGACCCTGCTGAGCGCCGAGCGCGTGCAGTACATGGACGTGTCGCCTGCCCAGATCGTGTCGGTGGCTGCCTCGCTGGTTCCGTTCCTCGAGCACGACGATGCGAACCGCGCCTTGATGGGTGCCAACATGTCGCGTCAGGCTGTGCCGGTGCTGCGTCCCGAGAAGCCCATGGTGGGCACCGGGATCGAGCGCGTGGCCGCGGTTGACTCGGGCACCGTGGTCACGGCGACCCGTGGCGGCGTGGTGGACTACGTCGATGCCACCCGCATCGTGGTGCGTGTGAACGACGCCGAAGCTGTGGCCGGTGAAGTGGGTGTGGACATCTACAACCTCATTAAGTACCAGCGTTCCAACCAGAACACCAACATCCACCAGCGTCCGATCGTCAAGCGTGGCGACAAGCTGGCCAAGGGTGACGTGATTGCTGACGGCGCCTCGACCGACCTGGGTGAAATCGCCATCGGCCAGAACATGCTGATCGCCTTCATGCCCTGGAACGGCTACAACTTCGAAGATTCGATCCTGATCTCCGAACGCGTGGTGGCCGACGACCGCTACACCTCGATCCACATCGAGGAACTGGTGGTCATGGCCCGCGACACCAAGTTGGGCGCGGAAGAAATCACCCGCGATATCCCCAACCTGTCCGAGCAGCAACTGAACCGCCTCGACGAGTCGGGCATCATCTACGTCGGCGCCGAAGTGCAACCCGGCGACGTGCTGGTGGGCAAGGTCACCCCCAAGGGTGAAACCACCCTCACGCCTGAAGAGAAGCTGCTGCGCGCCATCTTCGGCGAGAAGGCTTCCGACGTGAAGGACACCTCGCTGCGTGTGGATCAGGGCTCGCAAGGCACCGTGATCGACGTGCAGGTGTTCACCCGCGAAGGCATCACCCGCGACAAGCGCGCCCAACAGATCATCGACGATGAACTCAAGCGCTTCCGCCTCGACCTGAACGACCAGCTGCGCATCGTCGAGGCCGACGCCTTCGACCGTATCGAGAAGCTGCTCACCGGTCGCGTTGCCAACGGCGGCCCGCAAAAGCTGGCCAAGGGCACCAAGCTCGACAAGGCCTACCTGAGCTCGGTCGAGAAGTTCCACTGGTTCGACATCCGTCCGGCTGAAGACGAAGTGGCCACCCAGCTCGAGTCCATCAAGAACTCGCTGGAACAGACCCGCCACAGCTTCGACCTGGCTTTTGAAGAAAAGCGCAAGAAGCTGACCCAGGGCGACGAGCTGCCCGCTGGCGTACTGAAGATGGTCAAGGTGTACCTGGCCGTCAAGCGTCGCCTGCAGCCGGGTGACAAGATGGCCGGCCGTCACGGTAACAAGGGTGTGGTGTCCAAGATCGTTCCGGTCGAAGACATGCCCTACATGGCCGACGGCACCCCTGCCGACATCGTTCTGAACCCGCTGGGCGTGCCTTCGCGGATGAACGTGGGTCAGGTGCTGGAAGTTCACCTGGGCTGGGCCGGCAAGGGCATTGGCCAGCGCATCGGCAACATGCTGCAGGCTGAAAGCCGTCTGGCTGAACTGCGCAAGTTCTTCGAAGAGCTGTACAACGCACACGGCCGCAAGGAAGACCTGTCCCAACTCAGCGACGAAGACGTCATCGAGATGGCCGAGAACCTCAAGACGGGCGTGCCTTTCGCCAGCCCGGTGTTCGACGGTGCCGCCGAAGAAGACATCCGCGCCATGCTGAAGCTGGCCTACCCGGACGACATCGCTGCCGCCAAGGGTCTGACCGCTGCCCGCACCCAAGCCAACCTGATCGACGGCCGCACGGGTGAACCGTTCGAGCGTCCGACCACCATCGGCTACATGCACTTCTTGAAGCTGCACCACTTGGTCGACGACAAGATGCACGCCCGTTCCACCGGCCCGTACTCCCTGGTCACGCAGCAACCGCTGGGCGGCAAGGCCCAGTTCGGTGGTCAGCGTTTCGGGGAAATGGAAGTGTGGGCGCTGGAAGCTTACGGCGCCGCCTACGTTCTGCAGGAAATGCTCACCGTCAAGTCCGACGACGTGCAAGGCCGTACCAAGGTGTACGAAAGCATCGTCAAGGGCGAACACGCCATCGAAGCCGGCATGCCGGAATCGTTCAATGTGCTGGTCAAGGAAATCCGTTCCCTGGGCCTGGACATCGAACTCGAACGTTCTTAATTTGAAAAGGAAAGAGTCACATGAAATCGCTACTCGACCTGTTCAAGCAATTCACGCCCGATGAGCATTTCGATGCCATCCGCATCGGCATGGCTTCGCCTGAGAAGATCCGTTCCTGGTCTTTCGGTGAAGTGAAGAAGCCCGAGACCATCAACTACCGGACCTTCAAGCCCGAGCGTGACGGCCTGTTCTGCGCCAAGATCTTCGGCCCCATCAAGGACTACGAGTGCCTGTGCGGCAAGTACAAGCGCCTCAAGCACCGCGGTGTGATCTGCGAGAAGTGCGGCGTTGAAGTCACCCAGACCAAGGTGCGTCGTGAACGCATGGGTCACATCGACCTGGCCGCTCCTTGCGCCCACATCTGGTTCCTGAAGTCGCTGCCTTCGCGTCTGGGCCTGGTGCTCGACATGACGCTGCGCGACATCGAACGCGTGCTGTACTTCGAAGCCTACGTGGTGACCGACCCCGGCATGACCCCGCTGAAGAAGTTCAGCATCATGTCCGAGGACGACTACGACGCCAAGCGCAAGGAATACGGCGATGAATTCATCGCCAAGATGGGCGCTGAAGGCATCAAGGATCTGCTGGAGGCGATCGACATCGACACCGAGATCGAACGCCTGCGCGGCGACCTGACCGGCTCTGAAGTCAAGGTCAAGAAGAACGCCAAGCGCCTCAAGGTGCTCGAAGCCTTCAAGAAGTCGGGCATCAAGCCCGAGTGGATGGTGCTCGAAGTGCTGCCCGTGCTGCCGCCGGACCTGCGTCCGCTGGTGCCGCTGGATGGTGGCCGCTTCGCCACCTCCGACCTGAACGACCTGTACCGCCGCGTCATCAACCGCAACAGCCGTCTGCGTCGCCTGCTGGAGCTGAAGGCCCCTGAAATCATCGCCCGCAACGAAAAGCGGATGCTGCAGGAAGCCGTCGACTCGCTGCTCGACAACGGCCGCCGCGGCAAGGCCATGACCGGTGCCAACAAGCGTGCTCTCAAGTCGCTGGCCGACATGATCAAGGGCAAGAGCGGTCGTTTCCGTCAGAACTTGCTGGGCAAGCGCGTCGACTACTCGGGTCGTTCGGTGATTACCGTGGGCCCGACCCTGAAGCTGCATCAGTGCGGTCTGCCCAAGCTGATGGCCCTGGAACTGTTCAAGCCCTTCATCTTCTCGCGTCTCGAGGCGATGGGCATTGCCACCACCATCAAGGCGGCCAAGAAGGAAGTTGAATCCGGCACCCCGGTGGTGTGGGACATCCTTGAAGAAGTCATCAAGGAACACCCGATCATGCTCAACCGTGCGCCTACGCTGCACCGTCTGGGCATCCAGGCCTTCGAACCCATCCTGATCGAAGGCAAGGCCATCCAACTGCACCCGCTGGTTTGCGCGGCCTTCAACGCCGACTTTGACGGTGACCAGATGGCTGTTCACGTGCCGCTGTCGGTGGAAGCACAGATGGAAGCGCGCACGCTGATGCTGGCCTCCAACAACGTGCTGTTCCCGGCCTCCGGCGAACCCTCGATCGTGCCTTCGCAAGACGTGGTGCTGGGTCTGTACTACACGACCCGTGACCGCATCAACGCCAAGGGCGAAGGTCTGGTGTTCTCCGACGTGCCCGAAGTGCAACGCGCTTTCGATGCCGGCCAGGTCGAGTTGACCGCCCGCGTCACCGTGCGTATCACCGAGTGGAACAAGGACAAGGCCACCGGCGAATTCGTGCCCGACACCAAGCTGGTGGAAACCACCGCTGGCCGCGCTCTGCTGTCCGAGATCCTGCCCAAGGGCCTGCCTTTTGCCAACATCAACAAGGCGCTCAAGAAGAAGGAAATCTCGAAGCTGATCAACGTCTCCTTCCGCAAGTGCGGTCTCAAGGAAACGGTGGTCTTCGCCGACAAGCTGCTGCAAAACGGTTTCCGTCTGGCCACCCGTGCCGGCATCTCGATCTGCATCGACGACATGCTGGTGCCGCCGGAGAAGCAAGGCATCATCGAGCGCTCCGAGCGCGAGGTGAAGGAAATCGAACAGCAGTACGTCTCCGGTCTCGTGACCGCTGGCGAACGCTACAACAAGGTGGTGGACATCTGGGGCAAGTCGGGTGACGAAGTCTCCAAGGTCATGATGGCCCAGTTGGCCAAGCAAAAGACCATCGACCGCCACGGCAATGAAGTCGATCAGGAATCGTTCAACTCGATTTACATGATGGCCGACTCCGGCGCCCGCGGTTCTGCCGCCCAGATCCGTCAGCTCGCAGGGATGCGGGGTCTGATGGCCAAGCCTGACGGCTCCATCATCGAGACCCCCATCACGGCGAACTTCCGTGAAGGTCTGAACGTGTTGCAGTACTTCATCTCCACCCACGGTGCCCGTAAGGGTCTGGCGGATACGGCGCTGAAGACGGCCAACTCGGGTTACCTGACCCGTCGTCTGGTCGACGTGACGCAGGATCTGGTGGTCACCGAAGACGATTGCGGCACCACCAATGGCTCGCTGATGCGCGCCATCGTCGAAGGCGGTGAAGTGATCGAATCGCTGCGCGACCGTATCCTGGGTCGCACCGCTGCCGAAGACGTGCTGCACCCGGAAACCCGTGCTGTGCTGGCTGTGGCCGGCAGCATGCTGGACGAAGACCTGATCGAAGACCTCGAAGCCGCTGGCGTCGACGAAGTGAAGGTCCGCACCGCACTGATCTGCGAAACCCGCTATGGTCTTTGCGCCCGTTGCTACGGTCGCGACTTGGGCCGCGGCGGCCTGATCAACCTCGGCGAAGCCGTGGGTGTGATCGCTGCCCAGTCCATCGGTGAGCCGGGTACTCAGCTGACCATGCGTACCTTCCACATCGGTGGTGCCGCTTCGCGTGCCGCCATTGCCTCCAGCGTGGAAGCCAAGTCCAACGGCATCATCGGCTTCAATGCCACGATGCGCTACGTGAGCAACACCAAGGGCGAACTGGTGGTGATTGCACGTTCGGGTGAAATCATCATCCAGGACGAGCATGGCCGCGAACGCGAACGCCACAAGGTGCCTTACGGTGCGACCCTGACGGTGAAGGCCGACCAGACCATCAAGGCTGGCACCATCCTCGCCAACTGGGATCCGCTGACCCGCCCGATCATCACCGAGTTCGCCGGCCAGGTGAAGTTCGAGAACGTCGAAGAAGGTCTGACCGTTGCCAAGCAGGTCGACGAAGTGACCGGTCTGTCCACTCTGGTGGTGATCGATCCAAAGCGTCGTGGCTCGGCCAAGGTGGTGCGTCCGCAGGTCAAGCTGATCGACGCCCAAGGCCAGGAAGTCAAGATCCCGGGCACCGATCACTCGGTGACCATCGGCTTCCAGGTCGGCGCTCTGATCCAGGTGCGTGACGGCCAGGACGTGGGCCCAGGCGAAGTGCTGGCCCGTATCCCAATCGAAGGTCAGAAGACCCGCGACATTACCGGCGGTCTGCCGCGTGTGGCCGAGCTCTTTGAAGCTCGTACGCCGAAGGACAAGGGCACCCTGGCCGAAATGACCGGTACCGTGTCGTTCGGCAAGGAAACCAAGGGCAAGGTCCGCCTGCAGATCACTGATCCGGAAGGCCGCGTGTTCGAAGAACTCGTGCCCAAGGAAAAGAACATCCTGGTGCACGAAGGCCAGGTGGTCAACAAGGGCGAATCGATTGTGGACGGCCCGGCCGACCCGCAAGACATCCTGCGCCTGCTGGGCATGGAAGAGCTGGCCCGCTACATCGTCGACGAAGTGCAGGACGTGTACCGCTTGCAAGGCGTGAAGATCAACGACAAGCACATTGAAGTGATCGTTCGCCAGATGCTGCGTCGTGTGGTGGTCGAGAACACCGGCGAGTCGAACTACATCGCTGGCGAGCAAGTCGAGCGCTCGGAGATCCTCAACACCAATGAGGCCCTGCAGCGCGACAACAAGGTGCCTGCCACCTACAGCAACCTGTTGCTGGGCATCACCAAGGCCTCGCTGTCGACCGACTCCTTCATCTCGGCCGCGTCGTTCCAGGAAACGACCCGCGTGCTCACCGAGGCTGCCATCATGGGCAAGCGCGACGAGCTGCGTGGCCTGAAGGAAAACGTCATCGTGGGTCGCCTGATCCCGGCCGGTACCGGTCTGGCCTACCATCAGGCCCGCAAGGCCAAGGACGCCATGGACGAAGCCGAGCGCCGAGCCATCGCCGAAGCCGAAGCCGCCGACCTGGCTGCCAGCCAGGACGCCAGCGCCGAAGCCGAGGGTGCTGCCTCGGAGTGATCACGCCCTTTGACGCGTGAGCGATCAGCGCCCCAGCCCCGTTCAACGATGGGACT
>CALRMF020000094.1:0-9520 GCA_943369035.1 Curvibacter sp. AEP1-3 | reverse complement strand
AGGGCGCCGGCCACGGAGGAGCCGTCACCCTGGGAGATGTAGCGGATGCCCTGGTCGGTGGCCGCCTTGAGCGCGTTCAGGCTCTCGGCCGGGCTGAGCTTGTTGTCGAAGGCCACGACTTCGAACTTGACGCCCGCCGGATTGCTCTTGTTGAACTTCTCGGCAAAGAACTGGAAGCCCTTGAGCTGGTTGCTGCCGACCGGCCCCATCAGGCCGGAGAGCGGGTCAATGAAGGCGATCTTGACGGTCTCGCCCTTCTGGGCAAAAGCGGCGCCGGCAAAGGCCAGGGCAGCCGAGGCTGCGACGATTTTCACGGTGAACTTCATCTGGTGTCTCCTCGTTGTCAAAACAGGTTCAGCGTACAGGGATTCATGCCGCAAGTCGCTAGGGATTGCCCTTAAGCTATCGCCTTTGCGACTTGCAAGCCGGCTTGTCCCCACGCCGCTTCAGGAATTGGGCAGGGTGTAGTCCTTGAGCTGTTCTCGCAGTTTGGTCTTGAGCATCTTGCCGGTAGCCCCCAGGGGGATGGCGTCGACGAAGATCACGTCGTCCGGAATCTGCCACTTGGCGGTCTTGCCCTCGTAGAACGCCAGCAGTTCCTCGCGCGTCACCTCGGCACCGGGCTTCTTCACCACCACCACGACCGGGCGCTCGTCCCATTTCGGATGCTTGACGCCGATGCAGGCCGCCATGGCCACGGCCGGGTGGGCAACGGCAATGTTCTCCACGTCGATCGAGCTGATCCACTCACCACCGGACTTGATGACGTCTTTGCTGCGGTCGGTGATCTGCATGTAGCCATCGGGGTCGATGGTGGCAACGTCACCGGTGGGGAACCAGCCGTGGCCCTGCGCGTCCTTGCGCAGCGGATCACCGCCCTCGCCTTTGAAGTACTCGCGCAGAATCCAGGGGCCGCGCACCAGCAGGTCGCCGTAGGCCTTGCCGTCCCACGGCAGCTCCTGGCCGTCGGCGTCGACAATCTTCATGTCCACGCCATAGATGGCCCGGCCCTGCTTGAGGCGGATCTTCATCTGCTCGGACTCGGGCATCGTCAGGTGCTTGTTCTTCAGCGTGCACAAGGTGCCCAGCGGGCTCATCTCGGTCATGCCCCAGGCGTGCAGCACCTCCACCCCGTACTCCTCGCGGAAGGCGGTGATCATGGCCGGCGGGCAGGCCGAACCGCCGATCACCGTGCGTTTGAGGGTGCTGAACTTGAGGTTGTTGGGCTTCATGTGGCCCAGCAGCATCTGCCAGATGGTGGGCACACCGGCCGCGTAGCTCACGCGCTCGGCCTCGACCAGTTCGTAGATCGACTTGCCGTCCAGCGCCGGCCCCGGGAACACCAGCTTGCAGCCGGTCAGCGCCGCGGAATACGGGATTCCCCAGGCGTTGACGTGGAACATGGGCACCACTGGCAGCACCGAGTCGCGCGCGCTCAGGCACATCACGTCAGGCAGTGCGGCGGCGTAGGCGTGCAGGATGGTGGAACGGTGGCTGTAGAGCGCCGCCTTCGGGTTACCCGTGGTGCCGCTGGTGTAGCACATGCTGGAGGCCGTGTTCTCATCGAACTCGGGCCAGTGGTAGCGGTCGGACTGGGCGCCGATCCAGGCTTCGTAGCTCGTCAGGCCCGGGATGCCGCTGTCGGCCGGCAACTTGTCGGCATCGCACAGCGCCACCCAGTGCTTGACCGTGCTGCACTTGGCATGCACGGCCTGGATCAGCGGCAGGAAGGTCATGTCGAAGCACAGCACCTGGTCTTCGGCGTGGTTGGCGATCCAGGCAATCTGCTCCGGATGCAGGCGTGGGTTGATGGTGTGCAGCACCCGCCCGGAGCCGCTGACGCCGAAGTACAGCTCCAGATGGCGGTAGCCATTCCAGGCCAGGGTGGCCACGCGGTCACCAAAGGCCAGCTTCATGGCGTCCAGCGCGTTGGCCACACGGCGCGAGCGGACCGCCACATCTCGCCACGTGTAGCGATGGATGTCACCTTCCACCCTGCGCGACACCACTTCGGCATCGCCATGGTGTCGCTCGGCAAAGTCGATCAGGGAAGAAATCAGCAACGGTTGGCTTTGCATCAGGCCGAGCATGGGCACATCTCCTTGGGTTCAAATCGTTCGGACTAGCGGAGCTCTCAGGCGTGGTCGCTCCGCAGGCCGCAGTATGACGCGGCCAGCGGCGGCAACTATGGCAGTTCACTTGACGAAGCGCAAACTTTGTCGCCTGGCCGACAGCTACTCCGTAGAAACCCCAGCCTGTCCGGAAGTGCCGTCGGGAACTGCCGCAGAATCGGGCCATGCTGTGCAACGCCCCACTTCTGGCCAGGAACTTCCTCGCCACCCAACCCTGGTTCACGGCGCTGGACGGCGCTGGCCAGACGCGGTTACTGCAGCAGGTCGAGCTTTTGTCTGCCGTCAAGGGACAGACCGTGCTGCCGGCCGGTGAGCCGGTGCAGGGCTGGTACGCCGTGCTCAGCGGCCTGGTCAAGCTGCAGACGGCCGCCACCGAGGACGGCAAGCGCTCGGCCTTCATCGGCGTACCGGATGGCGAATGGTTTGGCGAAGGCTCGGTGCTCAAGGGCGAGGCGCGCCGCTATGCCGTGGTGGCGCTGCGCGACAGCTGCCTGATGTGCCTGCCGCGCGCCGCCTTCGACGAGCTGCAGCAGCACAACCTGCGCTTCAACCAGTACCTGGTGCAACACCTGAACATGCGGCTGGGCCAGGCCATGGCACTGATCGAGGCCGGCCGCACCCGGGCGCCGGAACACCGTGTGGCACTCTACCTGAGCCGGCTGTTCTGGCGCAGCACGCGGCGCCTGTACCTGACGCAGGAGGAGCTGGGATCCCTGGTGGGCCTGTCGCGCCAGACTGTCAACCGCGTGCTGCGCCAGCTGGCCGCCCGGGGCATCGTCTCGCTCGAACTCGGCCGCGTGGTCATCGTCGACGATGCGGCCCTGAACCGCTTCCTCGCGACCAGCGCCCAGCCGGAGGCCGGATAGCCCTGCCCGCAGCAAGCCCGCTCGGGCTGCGGGACAATTCTTGTCATGACCGTTGATTCCCCTGCGGCCGCCCGCGCGCACGGGCTGCGCTGGCAGCACCGCTACGCCGCCCTTGGCCCGGCCTTCCACACCCGACTGGCCCCCACGCCCCTGCCGGCACCTTACTGGGTCGGCCACAGCCCGGCCGTGGCCGCCACACTGGGCCTCGATGCCGACTGGCTGCACAGCGACGCCGCGCTGGCCGCGCTCACGGGCAACGCCCCGCTGCAGGGCGCCGACCCGCTGGCCACGGTCTACAGCGGCCACCAGTTCGGCGTCTGGGCCGGCCAGCTGGGCGACGGCCGCGCCATCCTGCTCGGGGAGACCGACCACGGCTGGGAAATCCAGCTCAAGGGCGCCGGCCGCACGCCCTACTCCCGCATGGGTGACGGCCGCGCGGTGCTGCGCTCCAGCATCCGCGAATTCCTGGCCAGCGAGGCCATGCATGCACTGGGCATCCCGACCACGCGTGCGCTGTGCGTTACCGGTTCGGATGCGCCGGTGCGGCGTGAAACGGTGGAAACTGCCGCCGTGGTGACGCGGGTGGCACCCAGCTTCATCCGTTTCGGCCATTTTGAGCACTTTGCCGCCAATGGCCAGATCGCCCAGCTGCGCCAGCTGGCCGACTACGTCATCGAGCGCTATTACCCGGATTGCCGGGCCACGGACCGGCTGAACGGCAATCCCTACGCGGCCCTGCTGGAGGCTGTGAGCGGACGCACCGCGGCCATGGTGGCGCAGTGGCAAGCCGCGGGCTTCTGTCATGGCGTCATGAACACCGACAACATGAGCATACTGGGCCTGACCATCGACTACGGCCCGTTCCAGTTTCTCGACGGCTTCAACCCGGCCCACATCTGCAACCATTCCGACACGCAGGGCCGCTACGCCTACAACCGCCAGCCCAACATCGCCTTCTGGAACCTGTTCTGCCTCGGCCAGGCCCTGCTGCCCTTGATTGAAGACCAGGAACTCGCGCTGGCCGCGCTGGAGCCCTACAAGCAGCGCTTTCCAGCGGAACTGGCCGCGCGCATGCGCGCCAAGCTTGGCCTGCGCGAGTCGCGCCAGGAAGACCGCGCGTTGACGGAAGACGTCCTGCGGCTGTTGGCCGCCGAACGGGTGGACTACGCCATCTTCTGGCGTCGCCTCAGCCAGTTTGTCGCCGCCGGTGCGGCGGATGCCGCGCCGCTGCGCGACCTGTTCCTCGATCACGCCGGCCTGGACGCCTGGTTGCTACAATATTCGGAGCGCCTGACGCACGAAAATCAAGCACTAAGCGCCGATTTGATGCTCAAGACCAACCCCAAGTTCGTGCTGCGCAACCACCTGGGCGAACTCGCCATCCGGCAGGCGCAGACGGGGGACTACACAGCGGTGGCCACGCTGCAAGCCTTGCTGGAAAATCCGTTTGACGAGCACCCCGGCCATGAAGCGGCGGCCGGCTTTCCGCCCGACTGGGCATCTTCCATCGAAATCAGCTGTTCCTCATGACGATCCAGAAAACCGACGCCGAATGGCGGGCCGTGCTGGCCGAGAAAGGCGCCGAGCCGCTGGCCTTCGAAGTCACGCGCCGTGCCGCCACCGAACGCCCTTTCACCGGCCGCTATGAGGACCACTGGCAGCCGGGTCAGTACCACTGCATCTGCTGCGGCGCCAAGCTGTTCGACGCCAGCACCAAGTTCGACGCCGGCTGCGGCTGGCCCAGCTTCTGGCGGGCGGCGCTGCCGGGCGCCATCGAGGAGCGGCGCGACACCAGCCACGGCATGGTCCGCGTGGAAACCCTGTGCGCGCAGTGCGGCGCCCACCTCGGCCATGTGTTCGAGGACGGCCCGGCCCCTACCGGACTGCGCTATTGCATGAACTCAGCCGCCCTGGAATTCAAAACCGATAATCCGGGCAGCAACTGAGTACCTCATGAAGATCCTGATCGACTTTTTCCCCATCCTGCTGTTCTTCGGCGCCTACAAGTTCTATGACATCTACATGGCAACCGGCGTGCTGATGGTCGCCACGGTGGTCCAGATGGGGCTGATCTATGCCATCGACCGCAAGCTGCAGGCCATGCACAAGATCACGTTGGCGCTGATTCTGGTCTTCGGCGCCATGACGCTGCTGCTCCATGACGAGCGCTTCATCAAGTGGAAGCCCACCGTGCTGTACGCCGCCATGGCCATCGGCCTGGCCGTGGCGCTGTGGGGCCTGCGCAAGAACTTCCTCAAGATCCTGTTGGGCAGCCAGCTGGAACTGCCGGACGCCGTGTGGATGCGGCTGAACCAGGCCTGGATCGTTTACTGCGTCTTCATGGCCGCGCTCAACGGCTATGTGGCGGCGCTCTACAGCACCGAGGCCTGGGTCAACTTCAAGCTCTGGGGCTACGCCTTCCCGCTGCTGTTCATCGTGGCGCAGGGCTTCTACATCGCACGCCACCTGCACAACGGCAAGCGCGATCAGGCATGAACCAGACCGTGACCATGGCCGAACGCATGGCGCAGCAACTGCGCGCCAGCCTGCAGCCCACCGTGCTGGAGGTGCTTGACGAAAGTGGCGCCCACGCCGGCCATGCCGGCGCCAATGGCACCGGTTTCGGCACCCATTTCCGGGTCCGCATTGCGTCACCGTTGTTTACCGGCCAGACGCGCGTGGCACGCCATCGCCTTGTGTATGATGCGCTGCAGGAATTCATCGCCCAGGGCGTGCATGCGATTGCCATCGAAACCCTGTAAGCCCCTGGGTCGACTCCCCGATTTTTGTTTCCGTACCTCGTAGGACCCATGATGAAGAAGCAGTTTTATTCGGCCCTGGCTGCCGCCACCCTGTTGAGCGCCCTGGCTGTGCCGGCCAGCGCCCAGAACGTCGCCATCGTCAACGGCAAGCCGGTGCCGATGTCGCGCGTCGATGCGCTGGCGCAGCAGGTGGCACGCTCCGGCCGCCCCGTGACGCCGGACATGATGGGCCAGATCAAGGACGAGGTCATCGCCCGTGAACTCTTCATGCAGGAAGCCCAGAAGCTCGGCCTGGACGCCAGCGAGGACTTCAAGGCCCAGATGGAACTGACGCGCCAAGCCATCCTGATCCGCGAGCTGTTCGCCAACTTCCAGAAGAACAACCCGGTGACCGAGGCCGAGATCAAGGCCGAGTACGACAAGTTCGCCGCCGCCAACAGCGGCAAGGAATACCGCGCCCGCCACATCCTGGTGGAAAAGGAAGAGCAGGCCAAGGCCATCATCGCCTCGCTGAAGAAGGGCGCCAAGTTCGAGGACATCGCCAAGAAGCAGTCCAAGGACCCGGGGTCCGGCGCCAACGGCGGTGACCTCGACTGGGCCAGCGCCGGCAGCTACGTGAAGGAGTTCTCTGACGCCATGGTCAAGCTGGCCAAGGGCAAGATCACCGAGACCCCGGTCAAGAGCCAGTTCGGCTGGCACATCATCCGCCTGGACGATGTGCGTGAAGCGCAACTGCCGAAGCTGGAGGAGGTCAAGCAACAGATCGCCCAGCAACTGGGCCAGCAGAAGCTGATGAAGTACCAGGAAGACCTGCGCGCCAAGGCCAAGATCGAGTAAGTCCCGGGCGTTGCCTGCAAGAAACGCGGCTTTGGCCGCGTTTTTTCATGGCCGGCGCAAAACAGGCCGGGCTGGGATAATTGCGGCATGTCCCTGCCCGACCATCAGCTTGAACTCCTGTCCCCGGCCCGCACCGCCGACATTGGCATTGAAGCCATCAACCACGGTGCCGACGCCATCTACATTGGCGGCCCGTCCTTTGGTGCCCGTACCAGTGCCGACAATCCGGTGCAGGACATCGAACGTCTGGTCCGCCATGCGCACCGCTACAACAGCCGCATCTTCGTCACTGTCAACACCATCCTGCGTGACGACGAGCTGGAACCGGCGCGCAAGCTGATCCACCAGCTCTACGACGCCGGCGTGGACGCGCTGATCATCCAGGACATGGGGCTGCTGGAACTCGACCTGCCACCTATCCAGCTGCATGCCAGCACCCAGACCGACATCCGCACGTCCGAGAAAGCGCGCTTCCTGCAGGATGCCGGATTGAGTCAGCTGGTGCTGGCGCGCGAGCTGACGCTGGAACAGATCCAGGAAATCCGCCGCCAGACCCACTGCACGCTGGAGTTCTTCATCCACGGTGCGCTGTGTGTGGCCTACAGCGGGCAGTGCTACATCAGCCACGCCCACACTGGCCGCAGTGCCAACCGCGGCGACTGCTCCCAGGCCTGCCGCCTGCCCTACCAGGTGGTCGACAGCCAGGGCCGCTTCGTCGCGCACGACAAGCACGTGCTCTCCATGAAAGACAACAACCAGAGCGCCAACCTGGCCGCGCTGGTGGATGCCGGCATCCGCAGTTTCAAGATCGAAGGCCGGTACAAGGACCTCGCCTACGTCAAGAACATCACGGCACATTACCGCAAGCTGTTCGATGAACTGCTGGAGCAACGCCCCGAACTGGCCCGGGCGTCGAGCGGCAGGACCACCTTCAGCTTCACGCCCGATCCGGACCAGAACTTCAACCGCGAGTTCACCGACTACTTCGTGCAAGGCCGCCAACAGGACATCGGCGCCTTCGACACCCCCAAGAACCCGGGGCGCCACCTCGGCTACGTCACCAAGGTCGGGCCCGACTTCGTCGAGCTCACCGTCAGCGAGCCCGGCACCGTGCTGCACAACGGCGACGGTCTGTGCTACTACGACCTGCAGAAAGAGCTGGTGGGCCTGGCCATCAACCGGGCCGAGCCTGCTTCTCCCATGGCGGTGGACCAGTGGCGCGTCTACCCCAAGGACCCGATGGCCGGCTTCAAGGACCTGCGCCGTGGCACCGAACTCAACCGCAACCGCGACATGAACTGGGTGCGCATGCTGGAAAAGAAATCCAGCGACCGCCGCATCGGCGTCTGGGCCCGGCTTGCGGAAACCGCGGACGGCTTTGCCCTGCAGCTGACCGATGAGGACGGCCATGTCGGCCAGGCCAAGGTGGATGCCGGCAAGGCGCCTGCGAAGAATCCGGCCCAGGCCGATGCTACGCTGCGCGAGCAACTGGGTCGCTTCGGCACCACCATTTTCGAGCCGATCGACATCGCGCTGGACCTCGCCCAGCCCTGGTTTGTGCCGGCCTCCACCCTGAATGCTCTGCGGCGCGACGCCGTGGCGGCACTCGAAGCGGCCCGCGCTGCGGCTTACCAGCGCCCGCCACGCGCCACGCCGGTGGAGCCGCCCGTGCCCTACCCGGAAGACACGCTGACCTACCTCGCCAATGTGTTCAACGAAAAGGCGCGTGACTTCTATGCCAAACACGGCGTCAAGGTTATTGCCGCCGCCTATGAGAGCCACGAAGAGGAAGGCGAAGTCAGCCTGATGATCACCAAGCACTGCGTGCGCTACTCCCTGAGCCTGTGCCCGAAACAGGCCAAGGGCGTCACCGGTGTTCAAGGCACCGTGCGCGCCGAGCCGCTGACGCTGATCAATGGCAAGGAGAAGCTCACGCTGCGCTTTGACTGTAAGCCGTGCGAGATGCACGTGGTCGGCAAGATGAAGAAGTCGGTTTTGAACCAGGCCGCACGCGAAGCCCAGGAAGCACCGCTGAAGTTCTATCGCACCCGGCCGGCCGTTCCCGTCCGGCAAACTGCGGACGCCTGAGCATGAAGACGCGGACGCCCTTCGTCCTGCGATCGCAGGCCGTAGGCCGCTTACTGCTCTCCATCTTGCCAGGCGTGATCCTGGCAATTGCCGGTCAGATTTCGCTTCCTGCCGCGGCACAAGCGCCATCGCCCAAGCAAACCTTCGAGAGCTGGCTGTTGTCGTGTGAAGACGGCAGACCTCCCTGCTATATCTCGCAAAGCATCCAACTGACGGAAACCGGGCAGCGGATCTTGCGAGTGGTGACCGGCCATCTTGGGCCGGAGGGGCGGCCCATCCTGCACTTGACCGTACCGTTGGGTATCTACCTTCCGCTTGGCGTGGCGCTGAGAGTGGATGAGGGACCTCAGCACAAGGCCGAGGTCCAGACCTGCACGGCCGACGGCTGCGAAGCCACGCTGCTGCTCGACACCGAGCTGCTGGCGTCGCTCTCGGAGGGCAAACTCACACAAGTGGCGTTTCTTGATGCCGTCACACGCCGCCAGATCACCGTTGCGGTGCCGATGGCGGGTTTCCGGCAGGCCCACACCGCACTGCAACAACAGGCCGCAAGCCGGTGAGCCTGTCCGCCACGCACAGGTTCGGCATGGCAACAAGAACGGCGACGCGCTGCCTGCTGCTGGTGACGTTGCTGGCGATGGTGCTGGCGATGGTGCTGGTGTCGGCCTGCGTCACGACGCCATCACCTGATGCGCGGCGCCGGCTGGCTGATGAACTGGCAGGCAGCGCCGATCTGAGGCGGACCGACCTGGCCGCCGGCGAGTTCGCGCTGCGGGGATTCCTGCGCACCGGCCGTCCGGGGCAGCCACTCACGGTCTACATCGAAGGCGATGGT
>CALRMF020000093.1:0-9535 GCA_943369035.1 Curvibacter sp. AEP1-3 | reverse complement strand
TGTCCCAGTCCATGGTCAGGATCAGGTCAAAGCGCTCGTAGTCCTCCGCGGCGATCTGGCGCGCGTGCAAGTCGGACAAGTCGTAGCCGCGCTGCAGTGCGTGGTGTTGGCTGCGTTCATCGGGCGACGCGTCCGGGTGGTAGTTGTGGGTGCCGGCGGAGTCGACCGTCACGACCTCGTGCAGGCGTGCTGCCTGCAGCTTTGCGCGCATGACGCCGTGCGCGGTGGGACTGCGGCAGATGTTGCCCATGCAGACAAACAGAATCTGGAAATGCATGGCACAAGTATCGCCGACATGCTGGCGCCCGTGGCTGGCAGAGCCAAGGGCTGGCCAGTGCCCTCAGGCGGCAACGGCGAGCGGGATGATGCGCTGGCCGGTCAGGGGCATCGATGAGGGCATGGCGGCCGCTTCACGGTGCATGGCAACCACATCGCGCGCGCAGCCCTCGCAGCGTCCGCATTGAGTGGCCACGCCCAGCATGAACTGGATGTCGTCGAAGTCCATGCCGGCAGAAGCATGGCGGGCAATCTCCCGGTCACTGACGCGCTTGCAGACGCAGACAATCATGCTGACTCACCCGTTCCCATTGTGTTGATGGAGTGAGTATAAATAAGAATTAGTCTTATTTGCGTTTTCCCCTGTGGCGCTCAGGGGCATCGGATGAATTGGAGATCCCGCCTGGGAGTTCTCAAGCAGCGTATGTGACTGAATGGGAGTGTCAGCTCACTTCGCCCATCTGGCTCTGCAGGTAGTTCTGCAGGCCGACCTTCTCCAGCAAGTCGATCTGGGTCTCCAGAAAGTCGATGTGCTCTTCGGTGTCGTCCAGGATCTTCTGCAGCAGGTCGCGTGAGACGTAGTCACGCACGCTTTCGCAGTGGGCCATGCCGTCCTTGATGGTGGTCTGGGCACCTTGCTCCAGCGCCAGATCGCAACGCAGCATCTCGGGCACGTCTTCGGCGATGTTGAGTTTGCCCAGGTCCTGCAGATTGGGCAGGCCGTCGAGCATGAAGATGCGGTCCATCAGCATGTCGGCGTGCTTCATCTCGCCGATCGATTCCTCGTATTCCTTCTTGGCCAGCTTGTCCAGGCCCCAGTGCTTGAGCATGCGGTAGTGCACGAAGTACTGGTTGATGGCGGTCAGCTCGTTCTTGAGCTGGGCCTGCAGGTGGGCTATGACTTTGGCATCGCCTTTCATGGGGCTTCCTTTCTGGGCTGCGAAGACAGCGGCCATTGTGGCAGTGGTGCGTCGCAGCGACAAGCGGGCGTCCTAGTCAGCTTCCGGCTTGCGCAACGCCACCTTGTCGGCCCGGCGCACCGCCTTGCCCGACTTGCGATGACTGCCGGCCTTGCGCTGCAGGGCGGGCGCCACCAGCGGGTTGCGCGGCTTGTGCAGCTTGTTGCGGCGCTTGGTCTTGCGGCTGGAGTTCATGGGCGAAAGGCGATGCTCTCCAGTTGCAGCAGCGCTTGCTTGCGCGGCAGCCCGGCGGCAAAGCCAGTGAGCGCGCCGTCGGCACCCAGCACACGGTGGCAGGGTACGATGATGATCAACGGATTGCGGCCGACGGCCGCGCCGACCGCGCGCATGGCCTTGGGCTTGCCCAGCCGGGCACTCAGCGTGCCGTAACTGGTGTGGCTGCCGAAGGGCAGTGCCAGCAGGGCGCGCCAGACGGACTGCTGGAAGTCTGTGCCGCTGTCGAGGTCCAGCGGCAGGTCAAAACCGCGGGACTGGCCCGAGAAGTAGGCCGCGAACTGTTGCTGGGCACGGCGCAACAGTGGATGCCCGGGCGCGGCCGGCCAGTTGCGGGTGTCAGGCCGATGCAGGTCGCCTTCGAACCAGGCGCCCGCCAGACCCTGGGCGCTGGCGGCCAGGGTGATCGGACCGAGCGGGCTGTCGAACACGGCCGTTTGCATGGGTTTGCTGAACTTCATGTCAAGTCGATCCTCGCTCTGATCCATGCCCCACCGATGCTACGGTTTTCATAGCGATCGCGGGGGCCGGTCGCGTTCCGCTGCCGTGCCACATGATACGCGTCGGATGCGCTGGCACGGCGAACCCCGGGGCTGGCGTCGGCCGGCTGCCGCCTACAATCGGCGCAGCTCACGAAACCCTGACGGACCCCCATTCTCATGCAAGTCGCCGCATCGATTTTCAAGGCCTACGACATCCGCGGCATCGTGCCCGCCACCCTCAACGAAACCGTGGCCGAGGCGCTGGGCCGGGCTTTCGGTACTGCCGCACGCCAGGCCGGCGAGACGCGCGTGGCCGTGGGGCGCGATGGACGCTTGAGCGGACCGGCCCTGAGTGCGGCACTGATCCGCGGCCTGGTGGCCACCGGCATCGAGGTCATCGATGTCGGTATGGTGACCACCCCCATGCTCTATTTCGCTGCCAGCACGGCGTGCACCAGCGGCATCCAGGTCACCGGCAGCCATAACCCGGCTGACTACAACGGCTTCAAGATGGTGCTGGCTGGCCGTGCCATCTACGGCGAGGAGATCCACGCCCTGCGCCACACCATGGAAGCGGAGACCTGGCAACTGGCCGAGGGCGGCCGCATCACCCATCTCAACGTCTATGCACCCTACCGCGACCGCATCGTCGGGGACATCCAGCTGGCGCGCCGCATGAAGATCGTGGTTGATTCCGGCAACGGCGTGGCTGGCGCCTCGGCCCCGGCCATCCTGCGCGCCATCGGTTGTGAGGTGATCGAGCTGCACAGTGCGGTGGACGGCACCTTCCCCAACCACCACCCCGACCCGAGCAAGCCGGAGAACCTGCGCGATGTGATCCAGGCGCTGCAGCAGTCCGATGCCGAACTGGGCTTGGCCTTTGATGGCGATGGTGACCGCCTGGGCATCGTGACCCGCGACGGTCAGAACATCTTCCCCGATCGGCAGATGATGCTGTTTGCGCAGGACGTGCTCAGCCGTGTGCCGGGCGGCCACATCGTGTTTGATGTCAAGTGTTCGCAGCGCCTGGCGCCGGCCATTGAAGCTGCCGGCGGCAAGGCGCTGATGTTCAAGACCGGCCACTCGCTGATCAAGGCCAAGATGAAGGAGATTGCCGCGCCGCTGGGCGGCGAGATGAGCGGCCACATCTTCTTCCAGGAGCGCTGGTTCGGCTTCGACGACGGTACCTACGCCGCTTGCCGGCTGCTGGAAATTCTGAGCCGCTCGCCGGACGCCAGTGCCGTGCTCAATGCGCTGCCGACGAGTTTTTCCACCCCGGAGCTCAACGTGGCCTGCGCCGAAGGCGAGCCGCACCAACTGGTCGAGCAACTGGTGGCACGCGCCTCGTTTGCCGCGCCGGCGCAGGTCAATACCATCGATGGCGTGCGCGTTGACTGGCCCGATGGTTTTGGCCTCATCCGTGCCTCCAACACCACGCCGGTGCTGGTGCTGCGCTTCGAGGGCCACACGCCCGAGGCGCTGCACCGCATCGAGGGCGAGATGCTGGCGCTGCTGCGCAGCGTCAAGCCTGACGCGTCCTTCGCTGCGGCGGCGCACTGAATACCGCGAACACGCCTTGAAAATCCTGATCGTCAAACTGTCCTCGCTGGGGGATGTGGTGCACGCCATGCCGGCGGTGCAGGACATCCGCCGCGCCCTGCCGCAGGCGCAGATCGACTGGGTGGTCGAGCGCGCCTTCGCGCCGCTGGCGCTGCGCTGCGAGGGTGTGCACCGCGTCATTCCGTGTGAGCTGCGGCGCTGGCGCAAGGCGCCGCTGGCTGCCAGCACGCGCGCTGCGTGGAAAGCCTTCAAGGCCGAGCTGCAGCGGGAAGCCTATGACGCGGTGATCGACCTGCAAGGCCTCACCAAGTCGGCCTTGGTGGCTTGGCTGGCGCGGCTGGCGCCAGGTGGCCAGCGCTACGCCCTGGCCAACCAGACCGACGGTTCGGGCTACGAAGCGCCGACGCGCTGGGTGGCCGATGTGGCGGTGCGTCTGGCGCCGCATGTGCACGCGGTGCGCCGCTCGCGCCAGCTGTGCGCCCAGGCCCTGGGCTATGCGCTGCCGGATCCGGAGTATTTTGGGCTGCAAGCCCATGGCGGAAAAGCGCCAATTGCTCCTGAAAAGATAGCAAACAAGGCGCTGCCCCAGCGCCCCTGTGTTGCCTTGGTGCATGGCACCTCGCGCGCCGACAAGCAGTGGCCGACGGCGCACTGGCTGGAACTGGCGCGCCGGCTCGATGCCGCCGGCTGCAATGTGGCACTGCTGCACGGCACCGATGCGGAACAGCAGCGCAGCGAAGCCATGGCGCGCGAGATGGCGCACGCCGTGGTCTGGCCGCGCTTGGCGCTCGATGCGCTGACCGATGCGTTGGCGGGCTGTGCCGGTGTGATCGGTGTCGACAGCGGGCTGAGCCATATTGCGGTAGCGCTGGGCCTGCCGCATGTGCAGATCTACAACTTCGACACCGCCTGGCGCACCGGCCCGGGCGAAGGCGGGCTGGCGCTGCAGCCGCACCAGCGCAGCGTCTACGCCGCGCCATCGCCGTCGGTGGATACCGTCTGGCAGGCCTGGTTGCAGGTGCATCCGACATGATGCGCGCGCTCTACGCCTTGCTGACCGTGCTGCTGCAACCGCTGCTGCGGCGCAAGATTGCGCGACGTGGCGCGCAGGAGCCGGGTTACCTGGTCAACGTTGAAGAGCGTTTCGGCCACTACACGCTGTCGCCGCTGCCCGACGACGGCCGCACGCTGTGGGTGCATGCGGTGTCGCTGGGCGAGACGCGTGCGGCCGCCGTGCTGCTGGCGCGGCTGCGCGCCCGCTGGCCCGAGCTGCGGCTGCTGCTCACGCACGGCACGGCCACCGGCCGCGCCGAGGGCCAGGGCCTGCTGCGACCGGGTGACATCCAGGTCTGGCTGCCGTGGGACACGCCGGGCGCAGTGCAGCGCTTTCTCGACCACTTTCGGCCGCGTCTGGGGCTGTTGATGGAAACCGAGGTCTGGCCGAACCTGGTGGCGGCCTGCGTCCAGCGCCGGGTGCCGCTGGTGCTGGCCAATGCGCGGCTGAACGCCCGCTCGTTGCGGCAGGCGCAGCGCCTGGCGTGGCTGTCGCTGCCGGCCTACCGCAGCCTGGCCGCCGTGTGGGCGCAGACGCAGGAGGATGCAGCGCGCTTTGCGACGCTGGGCGTACCGGTGGCCGGCGTCTTCGGCAACCTCAAGTTCGACGCTACGCCCGATGCCGAGCAGCTGGCGCGCGGCCGCGCCTGGCGGTCCTGGCAGGGGCGGCCGGTGGTGATGTTCGCCAGTTCGCGCGAGGGCGAAGAGCTGGAGCTGCTCCAGATTCTCAGGTCGTTTCGGCCGCCAGTGCTTTCCGGTCAAGCGCCGGATGCTCCTGATTCGATAGCGGACGCCGCGTCGCCGGTGCAGTGGCTGATCGTGCCACGCCATCCGCAGCGTTTTGACGAGGTGGCGACGCTGGTCGAAGCGCAGGGCCTGACGCTGTCCCGTCGCAGCAGTTGGGGCTTGCAGCCCACGCCCGAGCAGCTGGCGGCCGATGTCTGGCTGGGTGACTCACTGGGCGAGATGGCGCTGTACTACGGCCTGAGCGATGCCGCGCTGCTGGGGGGCAGTTTTGCGCCGCTGGGCGGGCAGAATCTGATTGAAGCCGCTGCCTGCAGTTGCCCGGTGTTGATGGGGCCGCATACCTACAACTTCAGCGAAGCAGCCGAGCTCGCGCAGAGCGCCGGCGCGGCCCAGCGGTGCGAGTCCTTGCGGGAGGCGGTGGTGGCGGCGCGTGCGCTGGTCACGCGCCGGGCCCGCCAGGCGACGAGGGCCGCAGCCGCCGGGCGTTTTGCCCAGGCCCACCGTGGCGCGGCCGACCGCACCGTGGAGGCCGTTGGGGCGCTGCTCCGCCCCTAGCGCATAGCGCACCGGCGGCGGTGCGCCGGCCCTTACTTCGCCAGCAGGGCGTTGACCTTTTCCAGATCGCCGGCCGCCAGCGAGCCGTTGGCTTGGCGCAGCTTGAGGCTGCCGACCAGCACGTCGTAGCGTGCCTTGGCCAGGTCGCGCTTGGTCTGGAACAGCTGACTCTGCGAGTTCAGCACGTCGATGTTGATGCGCACGCCTACCTGGTAGCCCAGCTTGTTGGCGTCCAGCGCGCTCTGGCTGGAGGTTTCGGCGGCTTCCAGCGCCTTGACCTGGCCCAGACCCGAGATGACACCGAAGTAGGCGCTGCGCGTGGCCTGCGCCACCGTGCGCTGCGCGTTCTCCAGGTCGGCGCGCGACTTCTCTTCCAGCGACAGGGTTTCGCGCACGCGGTTCTGGGTGGCGAAGCCGGCAAACAGCGGCAGACTGAAATTCACGCCCACCACCGTGCTGTTGGTGCGGCTGGAGGTGGTCGCCAGCGAGGTACCACCCACGTTGCTGTTGAGGTTGTAGCTGGCGGTCAGGTCCAGCGTCGGCTTGTGGCCGGCCTGCGCCTTGTCGACTTCCAGCTTGGCAACATCCAGCGCTACCCGCGCCTGGCGGATGCTGGGGTGGTTGTCCTGGGCCTGCTCGATCCAGGCGTTGACATCGGTCGGTTGCAGGGCTGGCAGCTCGCCGCGCACCAGCGGCTTCGGGCTGGTGCCGCTCTTGCCCACCAGCTGGTCGAGCGCCAGCTTCTTGACGCGCAGGTCGTTGTCGGCCGCGATCTCCTGAGCCGTCACCAGGTCATAGCGGGCCTGGGCCTCACGGGTATCGGTTATGGTGGCGGTGCCGACCTCGAAGTTGCGCTTGGCCGAGGCCAGCTGCTCGGCCACCGCGGCCTTTTGCGCCTGCACGAAGGCCAGCGTGTCCTGGGCATTGAGCACATCGAAATAGGCCTGGCTGACGCGCACGATCAGGTCCTGCTCGGCCGCGCGCAGCTGGGCCTCTGCCAGTTCCATCTGGCGCTGGCCCTGCCCGTAGGTGGCTAGGTTGGCCGGGCGGTACAGCGGCTGGCTCAGGCTGACCGAGGTGCTCTGGTTGTCGAAGCTGCGGTTGGCCGGCATGGTCCCCGGGTTGAACGTCTCGTAATTGAGGTTGGTGCTGCTGGCCGAGGCGCTCACGCCGAGGGTCGGCAGCAACCCGGCCTTGGCCTGCTCGGCCTTGTGCAGGTTGGCCTCGTACTGGGCCTTGGCCGACTGGAAGGTGGCGTCATAGCCGCGCGCCGATTCGTAGAGGTCCAGCAGGCTCTGGGCCTGCGACGGCAGGGCCCAGGCGACACCGAGGGCCAGGGTCAGGGGCAACAGGCGGAAGGTTTTCATGATCGTCCTAGCAAAGCTCCGGGAAGGATGGGGTTGAACCGCTTCTCAATAGCGCGGCACGCTCGGGTCGACCTGCATCGACCACGCATTGATGCCGCCGCTGATGTTGGCCACATGCTTGAAGCCGCGGTTGACCAGGAAGTGCGCCACCTGCATGCTGCGCCCGCCGTGATGGCACATGCAGGCGACGGGCCGGTTCGGGTCGAGTTCGTTCAGACGCGGCGGGATGACGCCCATCGGGATATGGACCAGCTCAAAGCTGTCTGCCTTGATGCTGGCGCGCTCCAGCTCGTAGGGTTCGCGCACATCCAGCACCAGCGGCTGGCCGTGCGCCTTCATCTTCTCGATCCAGTCAGACAGGTCGCCGGGGTGGATGTGTTCGATCATGGTGTGGGCTCGCAGGGCGGGAGTTGGGCCTTCAGAAGCTGAAGCGCGGGTGTTCCGGGAAATTCAGCAGGCGCGGCGCGACCGTGTCCCAGCCCTGGCTGGTCTGGTACTCCACCGTGCTGGTGCGGGTGATCAGGGTGGCACGCATCACCGGCTGATCGCCGACGATGGCCATCAGGCGGCCGCCGGTCTTGAGTTGCTCCAGCAGCTTGTGCGGCACCTCGGCCACCGAGCCGCTGAGCACGATGACGTCGAACGGGCCTTCGACCGGCACGCGCTGGGCGCCGTCGGCCTGGCGGACCTCGGCGTTGTGGACACCGGCCTTCTGCAGGTTGGCACGGGCCAGCGCCGCCAGTTCAGGGTCGATCTCCAGCGAGATCACGCGCTGCGCCTGCTGGGCCAGCAGTGCGGCCATGTAGCCGGAGCCAGCGCCGATTTCCAGCACCTTCTCGTGCTTGCGCACCGCCAGGTCCTGCAGCATGCGTGCTTCCACCTTGGGCGCCAGCATGCACTGGCCGGGCTCGCCGCCGGCGCGCAGCGGCAGTTCCATGTCGGCAAAGGCCAGGGCCTTGTGGGCCGGCGGCACGAAGTCTTCGCGCCGGACCTGCGCCAGCAGGTCCAGCACCTCGGCGTCGAGCACGTTCCAGGGGCGGATCTGCTGCTCGATCATGTTGAAGCGGGCTTGTTCGAAGTTCATTTCATATACTCCATGGGGTATTCTAGATCATCCTGAAAAATTTTACCGGGCCAGGGTCGTTGCTAGGTCTTCGCGCCCCAGCGTCGACGCAACCATTGACTGAGATCATCCATGTAGCAGTAGACCACGGGCACCACCACCAGCGTCAGCAGCGAGGAAGTGATGACGCCGCCGATCACCGCCTGGCCCATGGGGGCACGCTGCTCCGAGCCCTCGGTCAGGGCGAAAGCCAGCGGCACCATGCCGAAGATCATGGCCAGCGTGGTCATCAGGATCGGGCGCAGCCGCACGCGCGCCGCCAGCAGCAGGGCGTCGGCGCGCTCCATGCCTTCCTCGCGCGCACGGATGGCAAAGTCCACGAGCAGGATGGCGTTCTTGGTCACCAGGCCCATCAGCATGACGATGCCGATGATGGAGAACATCGAGAGCGCCGAGCCAAACATCAGCAGCGCCAGCACCACGCCGATGAGGGTGAGCGGCAGCGAGGTCATCAGCGCCAGCGGCTGGAAGAAGCTCTTGAACTGGCTGGCCAGGATCATGTAGATGAAGACGATGGCCAGCACCAGCGCCGAAATGGCGTAGCCGAACGATTCGGCCATGTTCTTGGTTGAGCCGCCGAACTGGTAGCGGTAACCGGGCGGGAAGCTGATGCCGTCGAGCGCCTTGCGGATGTCGTTCGAGACCTCGCCACCCGAGCGGTTGAAGACGTTGGCATTGATGGCCACCTCGCGCGTCAGGTCGCGCCGGTTGATCTGGTTCGAGCCGGTGCTTTCGCGCAGCGTGGCCACCTGGTTCAGGCGCACCACGCGCGAGCTGCCGTCGGCATTCGCGCCCAGGGCGAAGGGCAGGCGTTCCAGGTCGGCCAGAGTGTTGCGCGCCTCCGGCGCCAGCCGCACGTTGACGTCATAGGTCTGGTCATCGCTGGCGCGCCAGTTGCCCACCGTCTGGCCGGCCACCAGGGTGCGCAGCGCGCCGGCGATCTGGTTGACGTTCAGCCCGAGGTCGGCCGCGGCGTCGCGCTGGATGTCGACGTCAATGGTCGGCTTGTTGGGCTTGAGGCTGGAGTCCAGGTCCACCAGGCCGGGGATGTCGCGGATGCGCTCCAGCACCTGCACCGTCAGGCGCTCCAGCTCCTGCAGGTCGCTGCCCTGCAGCGAGAACTCGATCTGTTTTTGCCCGCCCACCGGGTCGAGCAGGCCGGCGTGCGTGACGGTGATG
>CALRMF020000092.1:0-9550 GCA_943369035.1 Curvibacter sp. AEP1-3 | reverse complement strand
CCAATGGACCGGCACCATGAACCTGACCGAGCCCCAGGCCGGCTCGGACCTGGCCCTGGTGCGCACCCGCGCCGAGCCGCTGCCCGATGGCAGCTACAAGATCTTCGGCACCAAGATCTTCATCACCTACGGTGAGCACGACATGGCCGAGAACATCGTGCACCTGGTGCTGGCCCGCGTGCAGGGCGCACCCGAGGGGGTGAAGGGCATCAGCCTGTTCGTGGTGCCCAAGTTCATGGTGAACGCCGACGGCTCGCTGGGCGCACGCAACGACGTGCACTGCGTGAGCATCGAACACAAGATGGGCATCAAGGCCAGCCCCACCGCCGTGCTGCAGTACGGCGACCACGGCGGCGCCATCGGCTACCTGGTGGGCCAGGAAAACCGCGGCCTGGAGTACATGTTCATCATGATGAACGCGGCCCGCTACGCGGTGGGCATGCAGGGCATTGCGGTGGCCGAGCGCGCCTACCAGAAGGCCGTGGCCTATGCGCGCGACCGCGTGCAGAGCCGCCCGGTGGATGGCTCCATCAAGGCAGCAGCACCCATCATCCACCACCCGGACGTGCGCCGCATGCTCATGACCATGCGCGCCTACACCGAGGGTTGCCGCGCCATGGCCTCTGTGGCTGCCGCGGCCTACGATGCGGCGCACCACCACCCGGATGCCGCCACGCGCCAGCAGAACCAGGCCTTCTACGAGTTCATGGTGCCGCTGGTCAAGGGCTACAGCACCGAGATGAGCCTGGAGGTCACCAGCCTGGGCGTGCAGGTGCACGGCGGCATGGGCTTCATCGAGGAAACCGGTGCCGCCCAGCACTACCGCGACGCCAAGATCCTGACCATCTATGAAGGCACCACCGCCATCCAGGCCAACGACCTGGTGGGTCGCAAGACCCTGCGCGACGGTGGCCAGACCGCCAAGGGCATTGCCAAGCAGATCGAAGCCACCGAGGTCGAGTTGAAGCGCAACGGCAGTGCCGATGCACTGGCGGTGCTCAAGCACCTGAGCGCAGCACGACTGGCCTTCGTGGCCGTGGTGGACTACCTGGCCGGCGAGCAGAACCCGAACGCCGTTTACGCCGGCAGCGTGCCCTACCTGATGCTGGCCGGCAACCTGATGGCCGGCTGGCAGCTGGCGCGTTCGCTGCTGGTGGCGCAGGACGCACTGGCGCGCGGCGAGGATGTGGCCTTCATGCAGGCCAAGATTGCCACGGCGCGCTTCTATGCCGAGCACCTGCTGAGCAAGGCGCCCGGCGTGCGCGACAGCATCGTCGATGGCGGCAACAGCGCCGTGGCGCTGGCGCTCGAGGCGTTCTGACCTGCTTCAGGTCACTATTAAAAACATAGCGGCTGTCGCCCGATTGACAAGGGCTGCAGCCGCTTTTTATTGAGAATACGGAAAACACTAGGAGACACCATGTCCAAGCTGCCCCCGACCCTGCAAAACCTGCCGCTGCCCATCATCGGCTCGCCGCTGTTCATCATCAGCAACCCCAAGCTGGTGATTGCGCAGTGCATTGCCGGCGTGGTGGGCTCGATGCCGGCGCTCAATGCGCGCCCGGCTTCGCAGCTGGACGAATGGCTGGCCGAGATCACGGAAGCGCTGGCGGCGCACAACAAGGCGCATCCCGACCGGCCGGCCGCACCGTTTGCCATCAACCAGATCGTGCACAAGTCGAACGACCGGCTAGAACACGACATGGCGCTGTGCGTGAAGTACAAGGTGCCGGTCATCATCACCTCGCTGGGCGCGCGCGAGGAGATCAACCAGGCGGCGCACAGCTATGGCGCCGTGGTGCTGCACGACATCATCAACAACAAGTTCGCCCACAAGGCAATCGAGAAGGGGGCCGACGGCCTGATAGCCGTGGCAGCCGGCGCCGGCGGCCATGCCGGCGTGAAGAGCCCGTTTGCACTGGTGCAGGAGATCCGCCAGTGGTTCGACGGCCCGCTGGCCTTGAGCGGTGCCATTGCCACCGGTGGCGCCGTGCTGGCGGCGCAGGCCATGGGCGCCGACTTCGCCTACATGGGCTCGGCCTTCATCGCCACCCACGAGGCGCGTGCGGTCGAGGCCTACAAACAGGCCATCGTCGAGTGCGACTCGGATGACATCGTCTACAGCAACCTGTTCACCGGCGTGCACGGCAACTACCTGGCGCCCAGCATCCGCGCGGCCGGCCTCGACCCGGAGCACCTGCCCGAGAGTGACCCGAGCAAGATGAACTTCGGTGGCGATGCCAAGAAGGCCTGGAAGGACATCTGGGGCGCCGGCCAGGGCATCGGTGCCATCACCCAGTTGCAGAGCACGGCCGACTTCGTGGCCCAGCTCAAGCGTGAGTACCGCGCGGCACGCGAACGCCTGCTGGCGATGCACTACGCCGACTGAAGCGAGAAGACTTTCGGGAGCGGACGCTGCCGGTCTGCGTCAGCGTAGCAAGGCCTGCACGGCGTCGGGCGACCAGGCTTGCAGCGAGGCCCAGGGGTTGGGCAGTTGCTGCAAGGCCGGCTGGCTGCGCAGCAGATCAGGAATGTCCGGCTGGCTGAGCCACCAGCTGCCGGCGAGCAGGGCGCCGGCGAGCAGCAGGACGACGGCGTTCAACAGCAGGTTGGCCAGTAGCGGGACACGCCGCAGCGGCTGCCGCCAGAGCCAGAGCGCCGGCAGCAGTCCCAGCACCACGAACACGCCGGCAGCTTGCCAGTTCAGGGCTTGCCGCAGCACGGCCGTGAGCGCGCTGAGGCCGGTCGTCGGATCAAGCGGCCGGCCCAGCGCCAGCATGACGCCGCCGTTGAGCCCGGCCATCAGCAGCAACAGCGCCAGCGCCGGCTTGAAGACGGGGCGCCAGCACAGCAGGCTCAGCAGCAGCATCGTTGCGAACAGCATCAGCAGGGCCAGACGTATGCCCAGCCAGACCAAAGGCAGGCCTTGGTAGGGTGACGCGGCCAGCGCATGCCACAGCGGATAGTTGCAGACCACGGCCAGCCACAGACTGGCTAGGCCGACTACGAACAGAGGGGGAAGGGACTGACGCTGCCGCTCCGGCGTCAGCATGACGGACTCGGCAAACTCGGTGATGTGAAACAGCCGCAGCGACATGGCCTGACATTCTGACCGATGTCGCTGCCTTCGTGTCAGCGATGGTGCGTCTGCGCAACGGTTTGCGTGCGCGCGGGCCTCAGGTCGGCCAGGTGGAGCCGTGTTCCGGCACCATGGCACGCCAGCCGAGCTCGTGCTTGATGCGCTTGCGCAGTTCGTCGGCCGGCCCCAGTTCACCGTGCACGATGTAGACCTGGTCCGGGCGCTCGGGCAGGGTGCGCAGCCAGTCCATCAACTGGCTGGCATCGGCGTGCGCCGAGGCTGACTGCAGCTGTACCACCTCGGCGTTCACAGGCACGTCCTTGCCGTGCAGGCGTACCGAGCTTGCACCGCTGGCCAGCGTGGCGCCGCGGGTGCCGGGGGCCTGGAAGCCCGTGAGGATGATCATGTTGCGGTGGTGGCTGGCGTAGAGACCAAGGTGGTGCAGTACGCGGCCGCCGGTGGCCATGCCGCTGGCGGCCAGGATCACCATGGGGCCGTGGCGGCGTGACAGTGCCTTGGACTCCTCGGTGGTGCTGACCATGGTGGCGCAGTGCGTCAGCGCGCGCAGCTGCTTGCCGCTGAGCCGGTGCTCCTGCGGGTAGTGCTCGGCCAGGTGGGTGGTGTGCACGGCCATCGGGCTGTCGAGAAACACCGGCAGGCTGGACGGGATGACACCGCGTACCTTGAGCTCGGCAATCGCGTGCAGGATGGCCTGGGCGCGGCCGACGGCAAACACCGGGACCACGGCCACGCCGCCACGTGCTGCCACGCGGTTGAGGGCCGGGCCGAGTTCGGCCAACACGTCTTCCTGCGGGTGCTCACGGTCGCCGTAGGTCGACTCGATCAGCACGGTATCGGCCGCCGGCGCGCGGTCCGGCGGGTTCATCAGCAGGTCGTCGGTACGTCCCAGATCTCCCGAGAAGAGGATGCGGCGACCGGCCACTTCGAGCAGCAGGCTGGCCGCGCCGATGATGTGGCCGGCGCGCGAAAAGGTGGCGCGCCAGCCTGGGATCGGCTGGAAGGTGTGGCCGAACTCGGTGGCCCGGATCAGGGGCAGGCAGTCCAGTGCATCGCGGCGCGTGTACAGCGGCAGCGCCGGCGTGTGCTTGGAAAAACCGTGGCGGTTGGCGAAGGCCGCATCCTCTTCCTGGATGTGGCCGCTGTCGGGCAGCAGGATGCCGCAGAGGTCACGCGTGCCGGGGGTGGCGTAGACATGGCCTTCGAAGCCCTCGCGCGCCAGCAGCGGCAGGTAGCCGCTGTGGTCGAGGTGGGCATGGGTCAGCACCACGGCATCGATCTGGTTGGGGGCCACCGGCAGCGGGTTCCAGTTACGCAGGCGCAGCTGCTTGTAGCCCTGGAACAGGCCGCAGTCCACCAGCAGGCGATGCTTGTCGTGCTGGACGAGGTATTTGGAGCCGGTGACGGTGTCGGCGCCGCCGAGAAAGGTGATGTTGACGCTCATGCTGGTGATGGGTTTATCGCTGGGTGACCACGTCGCATGTTAGCGCCATTGGCATGAAAAAAGCCGCACGGCGCGAAGGCTGTGCGGCTTGCAGATCGGCATGAGGTCGCTCAGCTGAAGAAGCTCTTGAGCCGGTCGGTCCAGCTGTCTTCGCTGGGCGAGTGCTTGGCGCCACCCTTGCGCAGCGACTCGTCGAGTTCGCGCAGCAGCTTGCGCTGGTGCTCGGTCAGCTTGACGGGCGTCTCCACCGTGATGTGGCAGTACAGGTCGCCGGGATAGCTGGAGCGGATGCCCTTGATGCCCTTGCCGCGCAGGCGGAACTGCTTGCCGGTCTGGGTGCCTTCGGGAATGTCGATCGCAGCCTTGCCCTGCAGCGTCGGCACCTCGATCTCGCCGCCCAGCGCGGCGGTGACCATGCTGATCGGCACCGAGCAGTGCAGGTCGTCGCCGTCGCGCTCGAAGATGTCGTGCTTGCGCAGCCGGATCTCGATGTAGAGGTCACCGGCCGGGCCACCGTTCGTTCCGGGCTCGCCATTGCCGGCGCTGCGGATGCGCATGCCGTCGTCGATGCCGGCCGGAATCTTCACCTCCAGCGTCTTCTGGCGCTTGATGCGGCCCTGGCCGTGGCAGGTGGTGCAGGGCTCAGGGATGATCTTGCCGCTGCCGTGGCAGTGCGGGCAGGTCTGCTGCACGCTGAAGAAGCCCTGGCGCATCTGCACCGAGCCGGAGCCGTGGCAGGTGGCGCAAGTCTTGACCTGGGTGCCCGGCTTGGCGCCGCTGCCATGGCAGGTGCCGCAGTTGTCCCAGCTCGGGATGCGGATCTGCGCATCCTTGCCCTTGGCGGCTTCCTCCAGCGTGATCTCCATGGCGTAGGACAGGTCGCTGCCGCGGTAGACCTGGCGGCCGCCGGCACCGCGGCCGCGGCTCTGGCCGAACATGTCGCCAAAGATGTCGCCGAAGGCCTCGGCAAAGCCGCCGGAGAAGCCGTCGCCCGGGCCGCCGCGCATGTTGGGGTCGACACCGGCGTGACCGTATTGGTCGTAGGCCGCGCGCTTCTGCGCGTCGGACAGCATCTCGTAGGCCTCCTTGGCCTCCTTGAACTTTTCCTCCGCCGTCTTGGCAGCATCACCCTGGTTGCGGTCCGGGTGGTGCTTCATCGCCAGCTTGCGATACGCCTTCTTGATGTCCTCGTCAGAGGCGTTCTTCGGCACGCCGAGGATTTCGTAATAGTCTCGTTTGGTGGCCATGGATATCTCGCGGGTCTGTCACGCAAAACGCCGCGCCGACGATCCCGAGGGGACCATGCGGACGCGGCGTGCAGGGTGGGGCATCAGCCTTTCTTGACTTCCTTGACTTCGGCGTCCACCACGTTGTCGTCGGCCGGTCGGCTGGACGACTCGGCGCCCGGGGCTGCGCCAGCCTCGGTCGCACCGGCGGCAGCGGCTGCCGCCTGCTGCTCGGCGTACATCTTTTCGCCCAGCTTCTGGCTGGCGGCCATCAGGGCTTCGGTCTTGGCGTCGATGGCGGCCTTGTCGTCGCCCTTGATCGCCTCTTCCAGCTCCTTCACAGCGGCTTCGATCTTTTCCTTCTCGCCGGCTTCGAGCTTGTCGCCGTACTCGGTCAGGCTCTTCTTCACGCTGTGCACGGTGGCATCGGCCTGGTTGCGCGACTGGACGATCTCGAGCTTCTTCTTGTCCTCGGCGGCGTTGGCTTCGGCGTCCTTCACCATCTGTTCGATCTCGGCTTCGCTCAGGCCGGAGTTGGCCTTGATGGTGATCTTGTTTTCCTTGCCGGTGCCCTTGTCCTTGGCGCCGACGTGCAGGATGCCGTTGGCGTCGATGTCGAACGACACCTCGATCTGCGGCAGGCCACGTGGCGACGGCGGAATGCCTTCCAGGTTGAACTCGCCCAGCAGCTTGTTGCCGGCGGCGATTTCGCGCTCGCCCTGGAACACCTTGATCGTCACGGCCGGCTGGTTGTCTTCCGCGGTGGAGAAGGTCTGCGCGAACTTGGTCGGGATGGTGGTGTTTTTGGCGATCATCTTGGTCATGACGCCGCCCAGGGTCTCGATGCCCAGCGACAGCGGGGTCACGTCCAGCAGCAGCACGTCCTTGCGGTCACCCGACAGCACCTGGCCCTGGATGGCGGCACCCACAGCCACGGCCTCGTCCGGGTTGACGTCCTTGCGCGGCTCCTTGCCGAAGAACTCCTTCACCTTCTCCTGCACCTTGGGCATGCGGGTCATGCCGCCGACCAGGATCACGTCATGGATGTCGCCCACGGAAACACCGGCATCCTTGATGGCGGTGCGGCAGGGGGCGATGGTGCGCTCGATCAGCTCTTCCACCAGGCTTTCCAGCTTGGCGCGGGTCAGCTTGATGTTCAGGTGCTTCGGGCCCGAGGCGTCGGCCGTGATGTAGGGCAGGTTGACGTCGGTGGCGGTCGAGCTGGAGAGCTCGATCTTGGCCTTCTCGGCGGCTTCCTTCAGGCGCTGCAGGGCCAGCACGTCCTTGGACAGGTCGACACCCTGTTCCTTCTTGAACTCGGTGATGATGTAGTCGATGATGCGCTGGTCGAAGTCTTCGCCGCCCAGGAAGGTGTCGCCGTTGGTGGACAGCACCTCGAACTGCTTCTCGCCGTCGACGTCGGCGATCTCGATGATGGAGACGTCGAAGGTACCGCCGCCGAGGTCATAGACGGCAATCTTGCGGTCGCCCTTTTCCGTCTTGTCCAGGCCGAAGGCCAGGGCCGCAGCGGTGGGCTCGTTGATGATGCGCTTGACTTCCAGGCCGGCAATGCGGCCGGCGTCCTTGGTGGCCTGGCGCTGGGCATCGTTGAAGTAGGCCGGCACCGTGATCACGGCCTCGGTCACTTCCTCCCCAAGGTAGTCCTCGGCGGTCTTCTTCATCTTGCGCAGCACTTCGGCGCTGACCTGCGGCGGGGCCAGCTTCTTGTCGCGCACCTGCACCCAAGCGTCGCCGTTGTCGGCCTTGGTGATGGTGTAGGGCATGAGGTCGATGTCCTTCTGGACTTCCTTCTCCTCGAACTTGCGGCCGATCAGGCGCTTCACCGCGTACAGCGTGTTCTTGGGGTTGGTGACCGCCTGGCGCTTGGCCGAGGCGCCGACCAGCACTTCGCCGTCTTCCTGGTAGGCGATGATGGACGGGGTGGTGCGTGCGCCCTCGGAGTTCTCGATCACCTTGGTGTTGTTGCCTTCCATGATGGCAACGCAGCTGTTGGTGGTACCGAGGTCGATGCCGATGATTTTGCCCATTGTGTTACTCCTGCGATTTTTGAGAATTCGGATGCGTTCTAGGTGTGGATAAGTCCGGGGCTTTCAAGACCTGCGGCCTTATTTCGGTGCCGCTACGGTCACCAGGGCGGGGCGCAGCACGCGCTCGGCGATGGTGTAGCCCTTCTGCAGCACGCTGACCACGGTGTTGGCTTCCTGTTCGGCCGGCACCACGCTGATGGCCTGGTGCTGGTGCGGGTCGAACTTGGCGCCAGGCGCCGGGTTGATGGCCACCACCTTGTTGCGCTCCAGCGCTGCGATCAGCTGGCGCAGGGTGGCTTCGGCACCTTCGCGGATCTGTTCGGGTGTGGCCTCCTTCACGGCCAGGCCGGCTTCCAGGCTGTCGGCCACGGGCAGCAGGCTTTCGGCAAAACCTTCGACGGCGAACTTGCGGCTCTTGGCCACCTCGTCCTCGGCGCGGCGACGGGCATTCTCGGCTTCCGCCTTGGCACGCAGGAATTGGTCGGCCAGTTCGGCGCTCTTGGCCTTCAGTTCGGCCAGCTCGGCCTGGGTCTGGGCCAGCAGGTCGGCCTCATGGGCGGCGACGATGTCCTCGCCGTTGGGTTCGGCGGCAGCCTGGGAGGGGGTGGTGGGGGTGTCAGACATGCGGACGATCGTAAAAACGAAGTTCAGGCGCAGAAATGGGGGCAGTCAGCCCCATTTCAAGGGGAGGGCGGGCGCACGGCGGTGGCCCGCCAAAGGTGAGGCTCAGCCCGACAGGCCGAGCAGTTCGACCTCGAATTTCAGGGTCGCGTTGGGCGGAATCACGCCACCGGCACCGCGGGCACCATAACCCAGGCCCGGCGGGATGATGAGGGTACGGGTGCCGCCGATCTTCATGCCGGCCACGCCCTCGTCCCAGCCGCGGATCACCATGCCGGCACCGAGGTGGAAGACGAAGGGGTCATTGCGGTCCTTGCTGGAATCGAACTTGGCGCCTTGCACGCCGTCGTTGTACAGCCAGCCGGTGTAGTGCACGGTGACGCTCTGGCCGCGGGTGGCTTCGGCGCCGTCGCCGACGACAGTGTCCTCGTACTGCAGGCCGGAGGGAGTGGTGTTCATGGAGCGGTCCTTTGCTATTGATTTGATAGCTGAAGGCGCCTGTCAGGCAAGGCGCAACATTCAGAAAACCGCAAATTATGCCAGCTGTCCCGGCTGGCGCGGAAGGGCGGTCAGCGGGCCTTCTTGGCCAGGCCGGCGGCCCACTTGCTGGCGAAGGCCTGCAGGTCGCCCAGGCGCTTGAGCAGGTCCAGGCCGCTGCTGGTGAGCAGGTAGCCCTCGCTGCCGTGGCTCAGCAGACCGGCTTCACGCAGTTCCTTGATGCGGGTGTTCAATGTGTTCGGGGTGATGCCGCCCACGCTGTCCTGCAGCAACCGGAAAGTCTGGGCGTGGCCGTCGCGCAGGGCCCACAGCACGCGGATGGCGTAGCGGGACTCCAGCAGGCCAAGCAGCTGACCGATGGCGGCGTTTTCTTTGGAACTCATTGAACTGCACTCCTCAAGGCGTAGTTGGTGCGCCTGAACGGTTTCCCCGAGGCCGACCCGGTTCTGCCCACCGGGGCTGCGGCTGACGCGAGCGGCGACTATAGCGCAGATTTTTGGCTGCTACAAGTTTCATAGCTGATGATGGCGATTACGCAACAGCATCAGGCTGTTTTCATGACCGACGCTGGTTCAGGCGTAGATTTTCCGCAGCAACTGGATCAGTTGTCGGCGTT
>CALRMF020000091.1:0-9623 GCA_943369035.1 Curvibacter sp. AEP1-3 | reverse complement strand
CGAAGGCAAGGGCATCGTGACACAGGACGCGGCCGGCCTGGCGCAGAAGGGCGGCGCCACCTGGAGCCATGTGCTGATTGCCGACACGCAGGACGCCATCCGCACCACCCGCGTGGGCATGGCCGCGGCCGACCTGATCCTGGGTTGCGATCCCATCGTCACCGCCGGCAAGGAAACCACCTTGCGGCTGCGGGCCGGGCGCACGCGCGTGGCGCTCAACAGCCACAGCACACCGACGGCGGCCTTTGTGAAGAACGCCGACTGGCGCAACCCGGCCGAGCAGTGCGTGGCCGATCTGGCGCAGGCCGTGGGCGCTGCCGCGCTGGGGGTGTTCGACGCCGACGCCGTGGCGTCCAGGCTGATGGGCGACACCATCTTCATCAACCCGATGATCCTGGGGTACGCCTGGCAGAAGGGCTGGATCCCGCTGTCGCAGGCGTCGCTGCTGCGCGCCATCGAACTCAATGGCGTGGCGGTGGAGGCCAACAAGGCCGCGTTCGAGTGGGGCCGCCAGGCCGCGCACGACTGGGCACGGGTGCAGCAGTTGCTGACCCCGGCGCAGGTGATCACCCTGCAGCCGCGCGAAACCTTGGCCAGTCTGGTGGCGCGCCGCGTCGAGTTCCTCACCGGCTACCAGAACGCCGGCTACGCCGAGACCTACCGCAGCTTCGTCGAGCGCGTGCGCGTTGCGGAGGAGAAGGCGGTGGGCAAGACCACGCTGGCCGAGGCGGTGGCACGCTACCTCTTCAAGCTGATGGCCTACAAGGACGAGTACGAGGTGGCCCGCCTGCACAGCGACCCGACTTTCCGCGCCCGCATCGACGCCATGTTCGAAGGCGACTACACGCTGCACTACCACCTGGCACCGCCGTTGCTGGCCAAGAAGAATGCCAAGGGCGAACTGCTCAAGCGGCCCTTCGGCCCGGCCATGGGCACGGCCTTCAAGCTGCTGGCGCGCCTCAAGGGCCTGCGTGGCACGGCGCTGGACATCTTTGGCCGTACCGAGGAGCGATGCGGCGAACGCGCGCTGATCGCCGAATACCGCGCCAGCATCGAGGAGCTGCTGGCCGGCCTGACGGTCGACAACCACACACTCGCCGTGGAGATCGCCCGCCTGCCGGAACAGATTCGCGGCTACGGCCACGTCAAGGCCCGTCACCTCGCGGCGGTGCGTCCGCAGTGGGAGGCGCTGCGAACGCGCTGGCGCGGTGGCGCTGCCCTGCGGCAGGCAGCCTGAATTTGAAGCCAAATCAGGCGCTGGACCTTTTCAGGAAAGCGTAAGCAGCTATTGAATTAATAGCAAATGGGGACGACCCGGGTAGCCCTTTACCCGGGCCGTCGCCGTCTGGCGGGAGACTGGGGACTTTTGTCGGGCGTCGCGGCGCTGCCAGGGCTGCCGCATACAATGCTCCGTTGCCTGTTTCCCCCGTCCGGCGGGGTGAAGCGCGCCGCCCGCCAGGCGGCGTTTCTCGTTTCCTGAACCCTAGAACTTGGAGATGCCTGTGTTCATTTCGTCCGCTTTCGCCCAAACCGCGCCCGCTGCTGCTTCCGCCGGGGGCATGCAGGATTCGCTCATGAGCATGCTGCCGCTGGTGCTGATGTTCGTGGTGCTGTACTTCGTGATGATCCGTCCGCAGATGAAGAAGCAGAAGGAGCATCGCGCCATGATCGACGCCCTGGCCAAGGGCGACGAGGTAGTGACCGCCGGCGGCGTGCTCGGCAAGGTCACCAAGCTGGGTGACAGCTTCGTCAGCGTCGAGATCGCCAACGGCGTCGAGATGCAGATCCAGCGCCAGGCTGTGGTGCAGGTGCTGCCCAAGGGCACCATCAAGTAAGTTGTCGGCCACAGAGCAAGCGTAAGCGTATGAACCGTTACCCGGTGTGGAAGTACGCGATCATCGTGATCGCATTGCTGGTGGGGCTGGTCTACACCCTGCCGAACTTTTTCGGCGAGGCGCCGGCCGTGCAGGTCTCGCCCGCCCGGGCCAGCCAGAAGGTGGACAACGCCACGCTGGCCCGTGTGGAAGACGCCCTGAAGGCCGCTGGCCTGGCGGCCGACGCCATCAGCCTGGAGAACGGCTCGGTGCGTGCGCGCTTCGCGACCACCGACGACCAGCTCAAGGCCAAGGACGCGATCCAGAAGGCGCTGCTGCCCGAAGGGGCCGAGCCGGCCTACATCGTGGCGCTCAACCTGCTGTCGCGCTCGCCGGCCTGGCTGTCGTCGCTGCACGCGGCCCCCATGTACCTGGGCCTGGACCTGCGCGGTGGCGTGCACTTCATGCTGCAGGTCGACATGCCGGCGGCGCTGACCAAGCGCGCTGAATCGCTCGCCGGCGACCTGCGTACCGTGCTGCGCGAGAAGAACATTCGCCACGGGGGCATCGCCCGCAATGGCCAGAGCATTGAACTGCGTTTCCGCGATGTGGCCACCCGGGACGCCGCCCGGCGCGTGCTGGCCGACCAGTTCGCCGAGCTGGACGCCGTCGAGGCGCAGGACGGGGCCGACTACAAGCTCACCGCCAGCCTGAAGCCGCAGGCGGCGCGCACCGTGCAGGACCAGGCGCTCAAGCAGAACATCACCACGCTGCACAACCGCATCAACGAGCTCGGCGTGGCCGAGCCGGTGATCCAGCAGCAGGGCCTGGACCGCATCGTGGTGCAGCTGCCCGGCGTGCAGGACACCGCCAAGGCCAAGGACATTCTGGGCCGCACCGCCACGCTCGAGCTGCGCATGGTGGACGAGAGCATTGAGGGTCGTGCCGCCGAGACCGGTACTGGCCCGGTGCCCTTTGGCGCCGAGCGCTACCCCGATCGCAGCGGCCAGGCCGTGATCGTCAAGAAGCAGGTCATCCTGACCGGCGAGAACCTGACCGACGCACAGCCCGGCTTCGACAGCCAGACCCAGGAGCCGACCGTCAACCTGACGCTCGACGCCAAGGGCTCGCGCATCTTCAAGGACATCACGCGTGAGAACGTCGGCAAGCGCATGGCCATCATCCTGTTCGAAAAGGGCAAGGGCGAGGTGGTCACGGCACCAGTGATCCGCACCGAGATCGGTGGCGGCCGCGTGCAGATCTCGGGCCGCATGACCACGGTAGAGGCCAACGACACTGCGCTCCTGCTGCGCGCCGGCTCGTTGGCGGCGCCGATGGAGATCATTGAGGAGCGCACCATCGGCCCGAGCCTGGGTGCCGAGAATATCGCCAAGGGCTTCAACAGCGTGACCTGGGGCTTCGTGGCGGTGGCGGCCTTCATGTGCGTCTACTACATGCTGTTCGGTGTCTTCTCCAGCGTGGCGCTGGCGGTCAACCTGCTGCTGCTGGTGGCCGTGCTGTCCATGCTGCAGGCCACGCTGACGCTGCCGGGCATGGCGGCCATGGCGCTGGTGCTCGGCATGGCGATCGATGCCAACGTGCTGATCAACGAGCGCGTGCGCGAGGAGCTGCGCAACGGCGCCTCGCCGCAGGCCGCCATCCATACCGGCTACGACCGCGCCTGGGCCACCATCATCGACTCCAACGTCACCACCCTGATCGCCGGCCTGGCCTTGCTGGCCTTCGGCTCCGGCCCGGTGCGCGGCTTTGCCGTGGTGCACTGCCTGGGCATCCTGACCAGCATGTTCTCGGCGGTGTTCTTCTCGCGCGGCCTGGTCAACCTCTGGTACGGCCGGCAGAAGAAGCTCAAGAGCGTTTCCATCGGCACCGTCTGGCGCCCGGATGGCGACGCGGCGGCCAAGGCGGAATAAGGAAGAGTCATGGAGTTTTTCAAGATCAAGCGCGACATCCCGTTCATGCGGCATGCGCTGGTGTTCAACGTAGTGTCGTTCCTGACCTTCGCCGCTGCCGTGTTCTTCCTGTTCACGCGGGGCCTGCACCTGTCGGTGGAGTTCACCGGCGGCACGCTGATGGAAGTGAGCTACTCGCAGCCCGCCGATCTGGGCACGGTGCGCGGCGCCATCGCCAAGCTCGGCTACCAGGACGTCCAGGTGCAGAACTTCGGCACGGCGCGCGACGTGCTGATCCGCATGCCGGCGGTCAAGGGCGTAAGCTCGGCGCAGCAGAGCGACCAGGTGATGGCGGCGCTGTCGGCGGCCGATGCCAGTGCCAGCCTGCGCCGCACCGAGTTCGTCGGCCCGCAGGTGGGCGACGAACTGGCGGCCGACGGCCTGAAGGCGCTAGCTTTCGTGGTGGTGGGCATCATGATCTACCTGGCGCTGCGCTTCGAATGGAAGTTCGCGGTGGCGGCCATCATCGCCAACCTGCACGACGTCATCATCATCCTCGGCTTCTTCGCCTTCTTCCAGTGGGAGTTCTCGCTGCCGGTGCTCGCAGCGGTGCTCGCGGTGCTGGGCTACTCGGTCAACGAGTCGGTGGTGATCTTCGACCGCATCCGCGAGAACTTCCGCCGCTACCGCAAGATGGACACGGTGGCCATCATCGACAACGCCATCACCTCCACCATCAGCCGCACCATCATCACCCACGGCAGCACGCAGCTGATGGTGCTGTCCATGCTGCTGTTCGGCGGTGCCACGCTGCACTACTTCGCGCTGGCGCTGACCATCGGCATCCTGTTCGGCATCTACTCCTCGGTGTTCGTCGCCGCCGCCATCGCCATGTGGCTGGGCATCCGGCGCGAAGACCTGATCAAGGGCGGCGGCGCCCGCAAGGAAGACGACCCCAACGATCCCAACGCGGGAGCGGTCGTCTGACGCAGGACAGCCATGGTGGCGGCCCCGACGTCTGCTGCACAGCGCCTGGCGCTGGCTGAGCGGACGCGCGGGCTGCTGGTCAGCGAGGCCTCGCGCCTGCTGCCCGAACTGGGCGCGGCGGTGCAGGAGCGCCTGACGGCGCTGATGAATGAAACTGCTACCTCGCGCGAGATGCAAGGCCGGCGTGATGCCTGGCTGCTGTACCAGAAGGCGCAGCCAGTCTGGCTGCAAGGCATCCGGCAAGCCTGGCAGGCGGCCTGCCAGCGACCCGGCCCCACAGCGCCCGGGCTTCGCCCGGGCGAGGCCGACGCCGAGCTGTCGCTGGTGGACGGCGACGAAATCGACAGCAAGATCCTGAGTTCGCGCCTGGTGCCGGGCCTGGTGGAGCGGCTGGGCGACGCCTTGGAGGATCTGCGGTTGCGCATCCGGTGGCTCGACGGCCGGAACGAGCTGGCGGCCCAGGACATTCTGCGTCCTGACGTGCTGTTGCTGCCGCTGGTGGCGCAGTGGGTCCGCAGTGGCATGCCGCGCGAGGCCTGGCCGCGCGTCAGTGACGTGGTCCAGCGTCTGCTGGCCGAGCGCTTGCCGCCGGCCTACGCGCGTTGCAACCAGCTGCTGATCGAGCAGGGTGTGCTGCCGACGATCGACCTCAAGGACCGCGTCAAGCGCAACCCCGCGACCGGCCCGGGTGGAACAGCTGCCGCGGCGCCGGCCCCCGCGGACCGGATCGCGAGCCCTGGCGTGGCGAACGTCCCGCCGTCGGGCGGTGTCGTCGCGCGGGGTGCGATGGCAGTACCGGGGCCGGCCAGCAGCCTGCCCTTGCCCCGCCGCCGAGGTGGCCTGTTCGGCGGCCGACTCGGCTGGGGTGGCGAGGAGGGGGCGACGGCGGGCGGGCCAAACGCCGCCGAGGATCCCTTCGGCGCTGGCGGCGCAGACACACCATGGCTGCGCACGCACCATCGTGCCCAGGGCGTCATGGGCCAGCTGCGCACGTTGCTGGCCAGGCCGGGTGCCAGCGGTCTGCCGGCGGCAACCCAGGCCGCCGTCCCGCAGGCGATCACGCCGGCGCTGGCCGCGGCCCTGGCTTCGCGCACACCGGCCGTCGACCAGCCGGGTGCGGCGGCCTGGGTCGAAGACAACAGCCCTGCCGGAGTGGCCCGGATGGCCAGTGTGCTGCGCGCGCAAAGCAGTGCGCTCAAGCAGCAGGCCGCCACCCGCAACGAGAAGGCCACCATCGAGATCGTGGCACTCATGTTCCAGGCCATCCTGACCGAGGAGCGCATTCCATCGGCCATCCGCGTCTGGTTTGCCCGCTTGCAGATGCCGGTGCTGCGTGTGGCCCTGGCGGAACCGACGTTCTTCGACTCGCTCGACCACCCGGCACGCCGGCTCATCGACCGCATGGGCTCCTGTGTCATGGGCTTCGACGCGGGCGACGTGGGCGGCCAGGCGCTGGCCGCCGAGGTCAAGCGCATCGTGCAGATGATCGAGCAGTACCCCGAGACCGGCCGCCAGGTGTTCGAAGTGGTGTATGGCGAGTTCGAGCAGTTCCTCGACCGCTTTCTGACCGGCAAGGACAGCACGCGCAAGGTGGTCAGTGTGGCGCAGCAGGTCGAGCAGAAGGAGACGCTGACCATCCAGTACACCATTGAGTTGCGCAAGCTCCTCAAGGACATGCCGGTACGCGACGAGATCCGCGACTTCCTGTTCAAGGTCTGGGCCGAGGTGCTGGCGGTGGCTGCCGTGCGCCACGGTTTGCAGCATGCAGACACGGTGGCACTGCGCAAGGCGGCAACGGACCTGGTCTGGGCGGCCAGCGCCAAGCCCCATCGCAGCGACCGTACGCGCGTCATCCAGGACCTGCCGCAGTTGTTGCAGCGCCTGCGCAGCGGAATGGCGCTGCTGGGCATGTCGGCAGCGGACCAGGAGAGTCACATCAAGACCGTGAGCGACACGCTGGCCGACGCCTTCCTGGCCAAAACCCAGCCCATCGCCCCGGCCCAGATCGAGGCGCTGGCACACCACCTGGCTGAGCTGGAGTATGCGGTCAGCGATGACAGCCTGGGTGAGTTGCAGCTGGACGCCAGCAGCATCGAGCTGCTGCTCGGCATCGATGCCTCCAGCCTGGAGGTGGTGGCCAACGGCGGTGCGCAGCCCACGCCCGCCATGCGCGACTGGGCGCAGGCCCTGCAGCCCGGCGACTGGTTCACGCTCGATCACAACGGCCGCATCGCCCGCGTGCAGTTCGTCTGGCGCAGCGCGCGCAAGCAGCTCAACCTGTTTGCTTCCACCGAAGGCCGCAGCTACCTGATCCAGGCCGGCCGGCTGGCGGCCTACCTGCAGGCGGGCCTGCTGCTGCCGCAGGAAGAAGAAGCGCTTACGGTGCGCGCCACGCGGGACGCGCTGACCAAGCTGCAGGCCAATCCCGAGCGTCTGCTCGGTTGACCGGGTGGTTGGGGGTCAGTGGGCGACACGCTCGAGCGTGTCGTCACAGAGTTCGTCGAGGATCAGCGCGTCCGGCTCTTCGCCAAAGCTCCAATAGACCATCAGCACGATGATTTTCAGGTCGTCGAGCGTGAGTTCCTCGGCCGGCACGGCCATGGCGCGGTCGATGACGATCTCGCGCATCGGCGAGGGCAGCACGCCGGAGGATTCCAGGAAGCTGATGAAGCCCAGGCAGTCGGCGCCCAGGTGATCCTGCTCGGCCACCGAGTAGACGCGCATGCTGTGCGGCGATTGCAGCCGCGTCGGCGTGTCCTGGTGCACGGCTTCGGTGATGCCGGGCAGCCAGTGCGTGCAGCGGGTCGCGAGGTTCAGGCCGTTGAGCCAGTCGAGGGCTTCACGGATTTCGTCGGCCTCGAAGCCGACGGCATTGAGTTTGCGCTGCAGCTGATCCGGTTCGGGACAGGCATCGCCGCGCCAGTAGTTTTCGTAGACGTACACGAGCACTTCAAACATGCGCTCAATATATCGCATGCCCTGCGTCTTGATCCGTGCATTTTGAGGGCCTTCCCGGCCTTATTCAAAATCAGCCAATGGCGATACGCTGGAACAGGCCGCCGGGCAGGCGCGCCACCTGGCCCTCAAGTTCCAGTGCCATCAGACGGGCCTGCAATTGCGGCGTGGGCCAGCCGGTGCGGGCCTGCAGCGCGTCGAGGCTCACCGGGTCGTAACCCAGCGCATGCAGCAGGCCATCCCCATCCACAGTGCCTTCTCCATCAGCGGTGCTGGTGCTCGCGCTGATGACCGGCAGACCCGGCAGATCGTCCAGCACATCCTGTGCCGATTCCACCAGCTTGGCGCCCTGCCGGATCAGCGCATGGCAGCCGCGCGACTGCGTGGCGTGGATGGAGCCCGGGATGGCGAACACATCCTTGCCCTGTTCGGCCGCCAGCCGTGCAGTTATGAGTGAGCCGGATTGCAGCGCCGCTTCCACCACCAGCGTGGCGCTGGAGAGGCCGGCGATCAGGCGGTTGCGGCGCGGGAAATTGGCGGCCAGCGGTGGCGTGCCCAGCGGGTACTCGCTGATGATCAGGCCATGCTGGGCGATGTCGTGCGCCAGCTGGTGGTGGCGCTTCGGGTAGACACGGTCCAGCCCGGTGCCGACCACGGCGATGGTGGCCAGGCGGGCCGCCCCGTCGAGGCCTGCGAGGGCCCCTTCGTGGGCTGCGCCGTCCACACCGAGGGCCAGGCCGGACACGATGGTCAGGCCGGCCTGGCTCAGGGCCTGGGCAAACTGCCTGGCATTGAGCGCGCCCTGCGGCGTCGGGTTGCGGCTGCCGACGACGGCGAGACTGCGCGCCGGCTCCAGTGGCAGATCGAGCCGGCCCGTCAGGTACAGCAGCAACGGCGGGTCTTCGATCTGCAGCAGGTTGGCCGGGTAGGCCGCATCGCCGAGGGCCACCACGGCGCGCGGCGGGCCGCCTTCATGGTTCTGCAGCCAGTGCCAGGTCAGGTCGAACTGCACCGCCAGTTCCGCCGGCTCGCTGCGCAAGGCGGTCGCCTGTTCGGGTGAAATCACCTGCTGCAGCGCCGCCAGCGGCTGCTGGAAGATGGACGGCGGCAGGCCGAAGGCCGCCAGCAGCTTGCGCGCCGCCTGGTTGCCGATGCCGGGCGTCAGCGTCAGGCGCAGCCAGGCGGCGAGGTCGTCGCGCTCCATGCGGTTTGCGCCGTGCTGCGGGCGGTCAGCGCGGGTTGGTCAGGCGGTCGCCGACGCGCACGCCCTCGGTGATGTCGAGGATCAGCGCGTAGGACAGCTTCTCGTAGGTCTTGAAGACCATCAGCAGGCCGTTGCGCTCGTCCGGCAGCTTGATCGGTGTGCGCTGCGGATCGGTCCTGTCGACCAAGCGCTGGCCGTCCTTGAGGATGGCCAGCACATGGCCGCGCTCGATGCCGTCGCGCCGGCCGCGGTTGATCACCACCACCTGGTTCTGCGCCGCATTGACCACGGCACTGCCGTAGACCGAGACGATGCGACCGCTGATCGCGCTACCCGGCGCGCGCGGCGTGTAGGTGGGGAACTCGCGTTCGGGTTCAGGCAGCAGGCGGTCGCCGACGCGCATCTCTTCCTTGGTGCTTTCGATATCGATGGTCGCGGGCACGACGAGGCTGGTGGCCTGGCCGTCGCGGTTTTCGACGTCCTGCGTGGACTCGCTGCGCACCAGCGCCGCCTTGCCGAGGTATTGCGCCTCATAGCCGAGCACTTCCCCGGTGCTGGGATCCTTCAGTGCCGTGGCGTTGCGGAAAACGCGGAAGCGTTGGGTCTTGTTCTGGTTGTCCAGCATCGGTGCGCCGGCCGGGCCCCGGGCATAGGCACGGTCACCGCGGCTGAGCATCACGCGGTTTTCCTGCGTGGCCACGATGCGCGCCGCCGTAGCCAGCTCGTTCTCTTCCACGATCACCGGCTCGGCCA
>CALRMF020000090.1:0-9629 GCA_943369035.1 Curvibacter sp. AEP1-3 | reverse complement strand
AGCCGTACCTTCTCGAAGTTCGTGGAAGACGGCATCGTCGAGGTCAAGCAGCGCCATGTGCGCATCCTCGACACCGAAGCCCTGTCAAAGATCGTCAATCACACCGAGTGCCATTGAGCACTCCTGACAGATTGCCGGCAGCTCAGCAGCAGCCGCCTTCCTGCTTGGGGCAGCCTTCGGGTCGCTCGTTGCCGGGCAGCGGACACTGGTTCAACTCGAAGGGTGACAACGCCAGCAGCGTGGTTAGCGCGCTGGACAGCATCGTGATGCCCCAGAAGACGAAGAACGCGAGGGTGTAGATGCCCTGGCGGGACAGCGCCACCGGTTGTCCAAACCAGTGCAGATCCTGCGGATCAACCATCGCAAACACCAGCATTTCCAGCACGCCGGCGACCAAGAACGCCGGCCATGCGATCCACATCAGTTTCTGCCACTTCATGCTTGTCTCCTGAGGGGCCTTGTCTTGGTTCTTGTCACGGCTTCTCGGCCGGCTTCGCCAGCGGCACGACGCCGGTGGCAGCATGATTGCGCGCCTGCTGCGCCGGCGCCAGACTGCCAGGCGCAACCTCCAGCGTCTTGTTGATCTCGATGCCCTTGCGGTAGTAATCCTCACTCACAACCGGATCGGGCGTACGCACCGCAAGGTAGAGCGTCACGAACCCGGCGACGATCACGATGGCCGGGCCGGCGATGATCATCCAAACATGGCCAAATTTCCACCAGGGTTGGACGGCCATCGGCATGTGTTTGCTCATGACAACTCCTCAACGCGGCACGAGGAAGACGGATTTCTCACGCACCTGCGCGCCCGTTTCCTCTGACACGATTTCAAAATGGATGGTGTGGGATCCCGCCGGTGCCGCATCGTAGGGCAGCTGGACGCGGATCGCGACCCAGCGTGCCTGCGTTGCCTCCACCAGATACGCCGGCTCCTGATCCGCCGCCAGGTGCAGTCCCGGCAGACCGGTTGCCGTGATCTTGTAGTGCTGATCCGACTCGGCCGCATTCATGATCTGCAGGCGGTAGATGTTCTCGATCATGCCGCCGGCCACGATGCGCGCCATGACACCACGGTCGCGCACCACATCGACCTTGAACGGCGTACGAAGCGCCAGGCTGACGAGCATGGCCACGCAGATCGCACCCAGGATCGAGGTATAGATCAGCACGCGCGGCCGGAACACGTGTGCCCAGGTCTCCTTGCGCGTCCAGTGGTTGCGCATGGCGTTCTGGGTCGAGTACTTGACCAGGCCACGGGCGTAGCCCATCTTGTCCATCACGGTGTCGCAGACGTCGGCACAGGCACCGCAGCCGATGCACTCGTACTGCAGGCCCTTGCGGATGTCGATGCCCGTCGGACAGACCTGCACACACAGGCTGCAATCCACACACGCACCGAGGTTCAGCGCGGCCGGATCGGCCTTGCGTGAACGGGCACCGCGCGGCTCGCCTCGCTCGGTGTCGTAGGTGACGATCAGCGTGTCCTTGTCGAACATCGCGCTCTGGAAGCGCGCATACGGACACATGTACTTGCACACCTGTTCGCGCATGAAGCCGGCATTGCCGTAAGTGGCAAAACCATAGAAGAAGACCCAGAAGATCTCCCAGGAAGTCATGCGCCACTGCACGAACTCGTGCCCCAGTTCCATGATCGGCGTGAAATAGCCGACAAAGGTGAAGCCGGTCCACAAGGCGACCAGCAGCCAGACGGCATGCTTGCCACCCTTGCGCACGACCTTGTTGAAGTTCCAGGGCCCGTCATCCAGACGGATGCGGGCGGACCGGTCCCCCTCGATCTTGCGCTCGATCCAGAGGAAGATTTCGGTATAGACGGTCTGCGGGCAGGCGTAGCCGCACCACAGGCGCCCCGCCACCGCCGTGAACAGGAACAGTGACAGGGCCGAGATGACCAGCAGCCCCGTCAGGTAGATGAAGTCCTGCGGGTACAGGACCAGGCCGAAGATGTAGAACCGGCGCGCGCCCAGGTCGAACAGTACCGCCTGGCGCTGCCCCCACTCGATCCACGGCAGACCGTAGAAGACCAGCTGGGTGAGCCAGACGAAGACCCAGCGCCAGCGGCTGAACAGGCCGGACACGCTGCGCGGGTAGATCTTCTTGTGCGCCTCGTAGAGCGACACCATCTCCGCATCGACCGCGTCGTCCGGCGCCGCCGGCTGCGGCACGATGGGAATGACCTTGTTCTGGCTGCTGTCAGGGGAACTCAAGACGGCTCCGGTTCACATTCATCAATTACTTGGCCGCGACCTTGGCGCCATTCGACAGGCCCCAGACATACGCACTCAGCACATGGATCTGCCCTTCGCTGAGCTTGCCCTGCTGCGCCGGCATCTGGTTGACCTTGCCGTTGTTGATCATGGCCACGATGGCGTTTTCACCGTAGCCGTGCAGCCAGATGTCGTCGGTCAGGTTGGGCGCGCCCAAGGCCTGGTTGCCCTTGCCGTCCATGCCGTGGCAGGCGGCACAGGCGCCGAACTTGGCCTTGCCCAGGGAGGCACGCAACGAGTCGTGCGGGCTGCCCGACAGGCTCAGCACGTAGTGGGCGACGTTCTTCACGTCATCCGGCGTGCCGACGGCCGCTGCCATGGGCGGCATGTTGCCCATGCGGCCCTGCACCAGCGTCTCCTTGATCTTGTCGGGCGTGCCGCCCCACAGCCAGTCGCCGTCGGCGAGGTTCGGGAAGCCCTTGCTGCCGCGCGCATCGGAGCCGTGGCACTGGGCGCAGTTGTTCATGAACACGCGCTCGCCGATGCCCATGGCCTGCGGATCCTTGGCCATGTCCTCCACGCTCATGCCGGCAAACTTGGCATACAGCGGGGCGACTTCCTTCTCGCCCTTCTCCATCTCGGCCTTGTGCTGGCCGACCGAGGTCCAGCCCAGCTTGCCCGGGCTGCTGCCCAGACCGGGGTACATCGCCAGGTAGATCGCGGAAAAGACACAGGTGATCACGAACAGCCAGACCCACCAGCGCGGCAGGGGGTTGTTCATCTCGCGCAGATCGCCGTCCCACACGTGGCCGGTGGTGTTGTCATTGGCGGTCATGGCCTTGGTCTTGCCGCTGAACCACAGCAGCAGAAGACAGGCCGCAATGCCGACCACCGTGATGACGGTGACGAAGACCGACCAGAAGTTGCTTGTAAAGTCACTCATTTTTCTTCCTTTGACGGCTCGTTAATCCTGCTCGAACGGCAGCCGGGCTGCCTGCTCGAAATCGGCCGCATTGCGCCGGGACCAGGCCCACAGGACGATGCCGATGAACGTGATCAGCCCGGTTACCGTGACGATCGAACGCAGCGTGTTGACATCCATGGTGTTCTCCTCGTCTTACTTGAGGGCGGTACCCAGAACCTGCAGGTAGGCGATCACCGCTTCGATTTCGGTCTTGCCCTTGACCTCGTCGCTTGCCTTGGCGATCTGCTCGTCGGTGTAGGGAACGCCCACGGTGCGCAGCGCCTTCATGCGGGACGGCAAGGACGCGTGGTCCACCAGATCCTTGGCCAGCCAGGGATAGGCCGGCATGTTGGACTCGGGCACCACGTCGCGCGGGTTGATCAGGTGGATGCGATGCCACTCGTCGCTGTAGCGGCCGCCGACACGCGCCAGGTCCGGGCCCGTGCGCTTGCTGCCCCACTGGAAGGGGTGGTCGTAGACCGACTCGCCGGCCACCGAGTAGTGGCCGTAGCGCAGAGTCTCGGCGCGGAAGGGGCGGATCATCTGCGAGTGGCAGTTGTAGCAGCCCTCGCGGATATAGACGTCGCGGCCGGCCAGCTGCAGCGCGGTGTACGGCTGGATGCCCTTGATCGGCTCCGTGGTGGACTTCTGGAAGAACAGCGGGACGATCTCGACCAAGCCACCGACCAGCAGCACCAGCAGGATCAGGACGATCATGAGGAAGTTGTTGGTCTCGATTTTCTCGTGCGACAAACCGCCGCCAGTTTGATGTTGTGCCATGATGTTTTCCTTCTTAGGCGTGGGCCGCAGCAGCCGGGATCGCAACTTCGGTCGAGCGACCGGCAGTGGCCGTCTTGATCACGTTCCACAGCATGATCAGCATGCCGCCCAGGTACAGCAGACCGCCGAGCAGACGCAGCACATAGAACGGGTAGGTGGCCTTGACCGACTCGACGAAGGTGTAGGTCAGCGTGCCGTCCGCGTTGATGGCGCGCCACATCAGGCCCTGCATCACGCCGGCAATCCACATGGCGGCGATATAGATCACGATACCGATGGTGGCGGTCCAGAAGTGCACTTCGATCGCCTTGACGCTGTACATCTTCTTCTGGCCAAACAGGCGCGGGATCAGGTAGTACATGGAGCCCATGGTCACCAGACCCACCCAGCCGAGGGCGCCGGAGTGCACGTGGCCCACCGTCCAGTCGGTGTAGTGGCTCAGGGCGTTGACGGTCTTGATTGACATCATCGGACCCTCGAAGGTACTCATGCCGTAGAAGGACAGCGACACGATCAGGAAGCGCAGGATGGGGTCATCACGCAGCTTGTGCCAGGCACCCGACAGGGTCATGATGCCGTTGATCATGCCGCCCCAGCTCGGCGCCAGCAGGATCAGGGAGAACAGCATGCCGACGGATTGCGTCCAGTCCGGCAACGCGGTGTAGTGCAGGTGGTGCGGACCCGCCCACATGTAGGTGAAGATCAGGGCCCAGAAGTGCACGATGGACAGGCGGTAGCTGTACACCGGACGCTCGGCCTGCTTCGGAATGAAGTAATACATCATGCCCAGGAAGCCAGCCGTGAGGAAGAAGCCCACGGCGTTGTGGCCGTACCACCACTGGACCATGGCATCCTGCACACCGGCATAGGCCGAGTAGGACTTCATCAGGCCGGCCGGAATGGCCGCGCTGTTCACCAGGTGCAGCAGCGCAACGGCAATGATGAAGGCGCCGAAGAACCAGTTCGCCACGTAGATGTGGCGCACCTTGCGCGTCCCCACGGTACCGAAGAACACGACGGCAAACGCCACCCAGACCAGCGTGATCAGGATGTCGATCGGCCACTCAAGCTCGGCATACTCTTTGCCGGAGGTGTAACCCAGCGGCAGGGAGATGGCCGCCAGCAGGATCACCAGCTGCCAGCCCCAGAAGGTGAAAGCAGCCAGCTTGTCGCTGAAGAGGCGCACCTGGCAGGTCCGCTGCACCACGTAGTAGGCCGTGGCAAACAGGCCGCAACCGCCGAAGGCGAAGATGACGGCGTTGGTGTGCAACGGTCGCAGGCGCCCGTAGCTCAGCCATGGAATGCCGAAATTGAGTTCAGGCCAGGTCAACTGGGCGGCGATGATCACGCCAACCAGCATGCCCACCACACCCCAGACCACCGTCATGATGGCGAACTGACGTACAACGGTGTCGTTGTAGACAGTAGCTTTTGTGTTTGGAAATTGCATGTGCACCTCTTTTTGTGATTACCCGTAATCAAGTATCAGATTTAATAGCTCGCATCGGTTTGACTCATATCAACCGATTTCAAGAATCCCGCAGGATCCGCTCGCCCTCGGCCTCGATGTCCTCGAACTGGCCGCGCTCGATGGCCCACCACAGGCCGGCCAGGATGAAGAACACCAGCACGACCGACAGCGGAATAAGCAAATAGAGTATGTCCATCAGATTGCATCCTTGTGACGCCCGCCGCCCGCCAGGCGCAGGGCATTGATTACCACCAGCAAGGAGCTGGCCGCCATGCCCAGCCCGGCCAGCCAGGCCGGCAGCCAGCCTACGACGGCCAGGGGCACGCAAATGGCGTTGTAGGCCACCGCCCACCAGAGGTTCTGGCGCACGACGCGCAGCGTGCGGTGCGCCAGTTGAATCGCCTCACCCACGCTGGCCAGACGATCGCTCAGCACCACGAAATCGGCCTGGGCCCGAGCCAGGGGCACGGCCTGGCCGACGGCAAACGAGACATGGGCGCCCGCCAGCACTGGGCCGTCGTTCAGGCCGTCGCCCACCACGGCCACTTTCTTGCCCTGCTGCTGGGCCTGTTGCAGAAATGTCAACTTGTCCTGGGGCGTGCAGGCGCCGCGTGCCTGTGCAATGCCCAGCGCAGTCGCCACACGCGCCACCGCCGCCGCGCCGTCGCCCGACAGGATGTGGACCTCGATGCCGGCGGCCTGCAGGGCCTGAACCGTGGTGCGGGCGTCAGCCCGGATGTCCTCGCCCAGTTCGAAGGTCGCCAGCCAGCCCTGTGCATCGCTGAGGCAGGCATGCGGCCCGGCCGGCACGGCATTGGTCACGCCGCAGAACACCGTCGAGCCCAGCCGCACCGGATGCGCCTCATCCGACCCGTCGCATGCCAGCTGGCCGTACAGGCCTTGACCCGCGACCTCCTGCACCGCTTGCGCCCGCCAAGCCGCCACTGCCCTGCCCTGGCCTGCGGCCACGAGAGCGCGCGATACCGGGTGCAGCGACTGCTGCGCCAGCGCCATGGCCATGGCCAGTGCCTGAGCTTCCGACACACCGGCCCGGGTCCGCACCGCCTGCAGCACCAGCGCGTCGCGCGTCAGCGTGCCGGTCTTGTCGAACACCACCAGATCCACCTCGGCCAAAGCCTCCAGCCCGCCGAGCCGCCGCACCAGCACACCCTGGCGCGCCAGCGCGCCGGCTGCAGCCAGCATGGCCGCCGGTGTGGCCAGCGACAAGGCGCAGGGACAGGTCACCACCAGCACCGCCACCGCCACCATGAGCGCGTGGCCAGGGTCATGCGACCACCAGAACGCAGCTGCACCGGCGGCCGCCAGCAACACGCCGATCAGGAAGGGTTTGGCGATGCGGTCCACCAGTTGCGCAAGGTGCGGCTTGCTGCTGGCGGCCTGCTCCATCAGCGCCACGATCTGGGCAAAGCGCGTGTCGGCACCGATGCGGTCCACCCGCACCAGCACCGCCGCCGCCAGATTGTGGCTACCGGCGATCACGGGAGCGCCGACACCGCGCGACAGTGGCCGCGACTCACCGGTCAGCAGTGCCTCGTCGGCCAGCGTCTGCCCCTCAAGTACCGCGCCGTCTGCCGGGAAGGCTTCGCCTGGCAGGATGCGCACCACGTCACCCGGCTGCAGCCGTCGTACCGCCACACGCTCGAATTCGCCATCGGCACGCTGGCGCGCCACGCTGTCGGGCAGCCGGTTCATCAGCGCGTCCAGCGCACCGGCCGTGCGGTCACGCAGGCGCAACTCCAGCCAGCGGCCAGTGAGCAGGAAGAAGACGAACATGGTCAGCGAGTCGAAATAGACCTCCTTGCCGAAGATGCCCTGGGGATCGAAGGTACCGGCGGTGCTGACCACGAAGGTGATGCCCATGCCCAGGGCCACCGGCAGATCCATGCTGACGCGCCGCTGCAGCACGTCACGCCAGGCGGCCGAGAAGAAGGGGCCGCAGGAAAACAGCATGACCGGCAGCGACAGCACCCAGGAAGCCCAGCGCAACAGCTGCTCCATCTCGGCCGTCAGGTCACCCGGCTCGGCCACGTAGGCCGGCCATGCATACATCATGACCTGCATCATGCACAGGCCGGCGACCGACCAGCGCCACAGGGCCTTGCGGGTTTCGCGGCGGCGGCGCTGGTTGGCAAAGGCGTCATTGGCCGGCACGGCGCGGTAGCCCGCCTTCTGCACTGCCTGCATCCAGTCCGAGGGACGCACGGCGTCGGCCTGCCACACCACGCGGGCGCGATGGCTGCCGGCGCTCACGCTGGCGCTGGCGACGCCCGGGACGCCGCGCAAGGCGTCTTCAATCGTCAGCGCGCAGGCCGCGCAGTGCATGCCCTCGATGACGAGGTGCGACTCCCAGCACCCCGCCTCGCTGTCCACCGGCCGGCTGAAGGCCGACCATTCCTGCGGATCGTCCAGCAGCCCCAACGGCGCGGCTTCGGGCGCCGCGCCCTGCACCGACGCCTGCGTTCCTTGATCCGCAAGAAACGGGGAAGCAGGTGCCGTGGCGGCAAGACTGGCAGTTTGCATGGTGTGCAAGCGTATCGGGCAGGCGACGTCTTTGTCTTGATATGGATCAAGACGGCCATGGAAGCTTGCGTAGTAATCTAGAATTTGTCAACACAACAAGGAGATCACTTCATGTACCAAAGAATCCTCGTCGCCACCGATGGCTCCACCTTGTCCAAGAAAGCGGTTGCCAGCGCCATCTCCATGGCCCAGTTGACCGGCGCCGAGCTGGTGGCACTCAAGGTGATTCCGCGTTACCCGCAAAGCTACTTCGAAGGTGGTTTGGCACTGCCGGCCAGCGACATTGCCCGGGTTGAAAAGCAATGGGCCGAGCATGGCCAAGCCATCGTCGACGCCGTGAGCAAAACCGCCGGCGCCAAGGGCGTGAAGGTCAAGGCCGTCACCGCCAAGTCCGACCTGGTGAGCGATGCCATCATTGCCGCGGCCAAGAAGCACAAGTGCGACCTGATTGTGATGGCCTCGCACGGCCGCAAGGGCATCAAGCGCCTGCTGCTGGGCAGCGAGACGCAACAGGTGCTGACGCACTCGCACGTGCCGGTGCTGGTATTGCGCTAAAGCGCCAAGGAACAAACAAGAAGGCCCGTCTGTTGAGGACGGGCCTTTTTTATGGGTGGTCCTGCGCGGCCACTCAGCAGAAGATGTGCTTGTGCTGCTCACGCAGCAGGTTCTTCTGCACCTTGCCCATGGTATTGCGCGGCAGATCATCGACCACGAAGCAGCGCTTCGGGATCTTGAAGTTGGCCAATCGCGCCTTGAGCGTGGCAATCACCTGATCGGGATCCAGCGCCTCGCCCGGCTTGCGCACCACCACGGCCACACCGACCTCGCCGAAGTCCGGATGCGGCACGCCGACCACGGCGCTCTCCGCCACACCCTGCATCTCGTTGATGTAGCCCTCGATCTCGGCCGGATAGACGTTGTAGCCACCGCTGATGATGAGGTCCTTGCTGCGCCCAACGATGGTGACGTAGCCGCGCTCATCAATCTTGCCGACATCGCCGGTCTTGAAATAGCCGTCGGCCGTGAACTCCTCCGCCGTCTTTTCCGGCATGCGCCAGTAGCCCTTGAAAACGTTCGGCCCCTGGACCTGGATGCCACCGATCTCTCCCACCGGCAGAGACTGCCCAGTGTCATCCATGACACGCAGGCTGACGCCCGGCAGCGGGAAGCCCACGGTGCCGCCACGGCGCTCGCCGTTCTGGGCGTGGTAGGGGTTGGAGGTCAGCATGATGGTCTCGCTCATGCCATAGCGCTCGAGTATGGTGTGACCGGTGCGCTGCTGCCAGGCGACGAAGGTCTCGATCAGCAGCGGCGCGGAGCCGGCAATGAACAGACGCATGTTGCGCACCGCCTCGCGGTCCAGTCCAGGTTCCGCCAGCAAGCGCACGTAGAGCGTGGGCACGCCCATGAAAACGGTCGCCTCGGGCAGCTTCTCAATGACCTTCCGGGGCTCGAACTTGGCCATCCAGATCATCTTGCTGCCGTTGAGCAGCGCGCCATGCAGCGCCACGAACAGGCCGTGCACGTGGAAGATCGGCAACACGTGCATCAGCACATCGCCGGGCTGCCAGCCCCAGTAGTCCTTCAAAACCTGCGCATTGCTCAGCAGGTTGCCATGCGTCAGCATGGCGCCCTTGCTGCGGCCGGT
>CALRMF020000089.1:0-9637 GCA_943369035.1 Curvibacter sp. AEP1-3 | reverse complement strand
GACCACGCCACCTTCGCCGCCTGGATTGCCAACCCGGACGGCACGCTCAACTACGTCAACGCCCGCTGCGCCGAACTGCAGGGCGTGCCGCGGGAGACCCTGCTGGGCCAGCGCTTCATGCGTTTCTACGCCCCCTCGCGCCTGGACGAGGCCGAAGCCTTCTGGCGCGCTGTGCGCGACGGCCGGGGCAACGAGGTCCGCGAGCTGTGGCATGTGGCCACCGACGGCCATGAGTTCCCCATGCTCACCAGCGGCGCCCTGCTGCGCGATGCGGTCGGGCATCCGGCCCAGGTCGCCTGCACCGCGGTGGACATCAGCGACCGCAAGCAGGCCGAGGCGCAGATCCGCCACCTGGCCTTCTACGATGCGCTCACCGGCCTGCCCAACCGCCGCCTGCTGACCGACCACCTGCAGCACGCCCTGGCCGCCGGCGCGCGCCGCGGCGGCAGCGGCGCGCTGTTGTTCATCGACCTCGACCAGTTCAAGACCATCAACGACACGCTGGGCCACGACGTCGGCGACCAGCTGCTCAAGGAGGTGGCCACCCGCATCCAGCTGCAGGTGCGTGTGGGCGACACCGTGGCGCGCCTGGGCGGCGACGAATTCATCGTGCTGGTCGAGGAACTGAGCGAGCAGCCGGGCATCGCCGCCAGCCAGGCTGAAGGCGTGGGGCGCAAGATCATGGCCTCGCTCAACCGGCCCTACCGGCTGGCGGGCAATGAGCTGCACAGCACGCCCAGCATGGGCATTGCGCTGTTCGTGCACGGGCAGGGCACGGTGGACGAGCTGCTCAAGCAGGCGGACCTCGCCATGTACCAGGCCAAGGCGGCCGGCCGCAACACGCTGCGTTTCTTCGACCCGCAGATGCAGGCCGTGGTGGCCGAGCGCGCCGCGCTGGAGAACGAGTTGCGCGCCGCCTTGCAGGATGGCGGGCAGCTGGCCTTGCACATCCAGCCGCAGATCGACCGCCAGGGCCACGTCATTGGTGCCGAGGGCCTGCTGCGCTGGCAGCACCCGCGGCGTGGCAAGGTGCTGCCGGCCACGTTCATCCCGGTGGCCGAAGACAGCGGGCTCATCCATCCGCTCGGCCAGTGGGTGCTGGAGGCCGCCTGCCGCGAGCTGGTGCGCTGGGCGGCGCGGCCGGCCCTGCAGGGGCTGAGCCTGGCGGTCAACGTCAGCACGCAGCAGTTCCGCCACCCCGACTTCGTGCCGCAGGTGCTGGACGTGCTGGCGCGCACTGGCGCGGCGGCGCCCCGGCTCAAGCTGGAGATCACCGAAAGCCTGCTGATGCACAACGTGGAGGACGTCATCGCCAAGATGGAAGCCCTGCGCGCGCACGGCGTGCGTTTCTCGCTCGACGACTTCGGCACCGGCTACTCCTCGCTGGCCTACCTCAAGCGCCTGCCGCTGGACCAGCTCAAGATCGACCAGTCCTTCGTGCGCGACCTGCTCACCGATCCCAACGACGCCTCCATCGTCAGCACCATCATCGCCCTGGGCCACAGCCTCAACCTGATGGTGGTGGCCGAAGGCGTGGAGACCTCGGCCCAGCGCTACGTGCTCGACGCCGGCCAGTGCCACGCCTACCAGGGCTACCTGTTCAGCCGGCCGCTGCCGGCCGACGAATTCGTGCGCTACGTGGAGCAGCACGGCGCGGAGCAGCCGGCTTTCGAGTAAGCTGGCATGGCCCACAACCCACCGACTGGAGCGCCCATGAGCCACCCCGATCCCACCGGCTTCGGCAAATTCGTGCCGGGTTTCGACTTCCTGCAGAACCTGGGCAAGGGCGCCGCCGCGCCGCTGCCGGCCATGGAGCAGTGGAACCAGTGGGTTGCGCCCACGCTCGATGCCAAGGCGCTGGACAAGCGCATCGAAGAACTCAAGGCCGTGCAGTTCTGGCTCGACCAGAACGCCACCGCGCTCAAGGCCACCATACAGGCGCTGGAAGTGCAGAAGCTAACCCTGGCCACACTCAAGGGCATGAATTTCAACCCGGCCGACCTGGCACGCGCCTGGCAGCCGGCCGCTGCGGCCGCGGCCCCCGCCCAGGCGGCGGCGCCAGCGGCTCCGCCACCGCGCAAGACGGCCGCCAAGGCGGCGCGCAAGAGCACCGCGGCGCGCCCGTCCGGCGCCGCGGCCAAGGGCATGCCGGACGCGATGCAGTTCTGGGGTGCGCTCACGCAGCAGTTCCAGCAGATCGCCGCCAAGGCCATGCAGGAAGTCGCCAGCAAGGCGACGGCAGCACCGGGTGCTATCAAAAAAGAAGCTGGCAGCGCAGCCGGGACAAGGGTTGCAGCCCCAAAAGCCTCTGCAAAACGCCCGGCTCGGCGCCGCTGAAGCGGCAGACCCCGTTGCCACCCCTGCCACGCACCGCGCCATCCGCCCCATGAAGCTCTTTCCCTACGGCCACGCCACCCACCCGCAATGGTCCATGGCCGCCGGTCTGGTGCTGGCGCAACTGCGCGCGCAGATGGCGCTGCCCGACTACGCCCGCAGCCCCACGCTGGCACTGCTCTACATCACCGACCACTACGCCGCCGAGGCCGAAGCCATCCTGGCGCACCTGAGCGCCGAGCTGCCCGAGGTGACCGACTGGGCCGGCACCGTGGGCGTGGGCATTGCCGCCAACAACGTCGAGTACTTCGACGAGCCGGCGTTGGCCGTCATGCTGTGCGAACTGCCCACCGACCAGTACCGCGTGTTCTCCGGCGTGGCACCGCTGGGGCTGGGCTTCGAGGCCCACACCGCGCTGGTACATGCCGACCCCGAAACGCCCGACGTGGCCGAGCTGATTGCCGAGATGGCCGAGCGCACCGACAGCGGCTACCTGTTCGGCGGCCTGTCCGCCAGCCGCAGCGCCAGCGTGCAGTTCGCCATGGGCGGCGACGGCTTCATCAAGGGCCATGGCCGTGCCAGCGGCGTCTTCCACGGGGGGCTGAGCGGCGTGGCCTTCGGCGAGGGCGTGCACCTGATCTCGCGCGTCACGCAGGGTTGCCTGCCGGTGGCCAAGAGCCACACCGTCACCGAGGCCGAGCGCAACGTGGTCTACCGGCTCGACGGCGAGCCCGCGCTCGACGTGCTGCTGCGCGACCTGAATGTCTCGCTCGACCGGCCGCAGCAGGCCCTGGAAGCAGTTCGCGCCACGCTCGTCGGCCTGCAGCAGCCGGACGGCGATGCCAGCGCCGTCAAACGCACCGGCAACTTTGGCGACGACGTGCTGGTGCGCCACATCATCGGCCTCGACCCGTCGCGCCAGGGCGTGGCCCTGGCCGACATGGCCGAGCCCGGCACCCAGCTCGCCTTCTGCCAACGCAACGTGCAGGCCGCGCGCGCCGACCTCACGCGAATCTGCGCCGAGATCCGGGAAGAACTGGAACCACAGGAAATGCTGGCCGATACCGCGCATGCGCTGGGCGCCTCCGAGGCCGAAGCCGCGCCGCACCCGGCGCGCCGTATTGCCGGTGCGGTGTACGTCAGTTGCTCCGGCCGAGGCGGCCCGCACTTCGGCGGCCCGAGCGCCGAGCTGCAGATCGTGCGCCGCGCCCTGGGTGACGTGCCGCTGGTGGGCTTTTTCGCCGGCGGCGAAATCGCGCGCCGCCACCTGTATGGCTACACCGGCGTGCTGACCGTCTTCACCGGCGACTGATCGTCCTGCAGGCTGTCTGGCCTGCTGCCGTAAGCAGTGCCGCCTGGGGCAGAATGCCTGCACCAACGAGACCCAGGGAGACCGCCCTTGCGTGACTTTGACGAGACCTGGCCACCCACCCAGCCGGCCCAGGCCCACGACGCCCAGCCCAACCAGTTCGCCCTGCTGCGCCAGCGCCGCTTTGCACCTTTCTTCTGGACGCAGTTCTGCGGCGCCGCCAACGACAACCTCTTCAAGTTCGCCTTCACCGTCATGGTGACCTACCAGCTCAGCGTCAGCTGGCTGCCGCCCGCCATGGCGGGGCTGGTGATCGGCGCGCTGTTCATCCTGCCCTTTGTGCTGTTTTCTGCCACCAGCGGCCAGCTGACCGACAAGTACCCCAAGACGGCCATGATCCGCTTCGTCAAGAACCTGGAGATCGCCATCATGCTCGTGGCAGCCTGGGGCTTCGTGATGGGCAACGTGCCGGCGCTGCTGTTGTGCACCTTCCTGATGGGTCTGCACTCCACGCTGTTCGGGCCGGTGAAGTTTGCCTACCTGCCGCAGGTGCTGGATGAGCACGAGCTGACCGGCGGCAACGGCATGGTGGAGATGGGCACCTTTGTGGCCATCCTGCTTGGCAACGTGGTGGGTGGCCTCATCGTCGCCATGCCCGAGGTCGGGCACCAGAACGTGGCCATCGCCTGCGTGGCGCTGGCCGTGGCGGGGCGCCTCACCGCAGCCCGGGTGCCGCCGCTGCCCGCCATCGACCCGGGACTCAAGATCAACTGGAACCCCTTCAGCGAGACCTGGCGCAACCTCAAATTGGCCCATGGCGACATCGTGGTCTTCCGTGCCCTGATCGGGATCAGCTGGATGTGGTTTTTCGGCGCTGTCTTTCTCAGCATGTTTCCCGGCTTTGCCCGGGAGGTGCTGCGCGGCAACGAGCAGGTGGCTTCGCTGCTGCTGGTGCTGTTCTCCATCGGCGTCGGCATCGGCGCACTGCTGTGCGAAAGCCTGAGCCGCCGCCGGGTGGAAATCGGCCTGGTGCCGCTGGGCGCCATTGGCATGAGTGTGTTCGCCGTGGATCTGTATTTCGCCACGCGTGGCCTGCCGGCGGCGGAGGTGATGGGCCTCGCCGCCTTCTTGGTGCAGCCCGCGCACTGGCGCGTCATGGCCGACCTGCTGCTGCTCAGCCTGTTTGCCGGCGTGTACAGCGTGCCGCTGTACGCACTCATCCAGTTACGCAGCCCGGTCACGCACCGCGCGCGCATCATCGCCGCCAACAACATTCTCAACGCGCTGTTCATGGTGAGCAGCGCGCTGATTGTGGGCGCGCTGCTGCAGGCCGGCATCGACATCCCGGGGGTCTTCGGCTTGCTGGGAGTGGCCAATGCGGCACTGACGCTGGGCCTGTTCTGGCTGCAGCCCGAATACCTGCGGCACTTCGTGCAATGGTTGCGCGCCCGCCAGGCCTGAGCCATGACACATGATTAGGCGTTGAACAAGATGGCCTGAACCCATCCAGGTACTACGTCGCGATGGCGTTCACCAACCTCTGGGGCTCGTTCTTCAGCCGCATCGAGCTGGTGGACGGTAAGCCGACGGCGATGGCCAGGCCGTTTCGGCGGGGGATTTTCAATGCGGTGGCGTTGAATGTGGGTCGCCGGTAGCGGCGAATGCGGCGGACTTGGTTGGCTTAAGAGATCGCGTCTATGTGCTTTTGAGATGAGCAGCTGATAAACGGGGTTACTTCTCGAAATTTCAAAGTGTCAAGGTTGTCAAAGGTAAGGTGACAACCCGACGCAAGTTGAGTAAAACCGCGGATGGCAAGGCAAACAACAGGAGATTGAAGTGTCTGTTAAACGACTAATCAAGGAATCTAGCGTATTCGCAAAGCGTAAGCTCTTATTCGCTTTCGTAGTTGTTGCCTTGGCGGGATGTGCGACGACGGCCAACTATGAAAAGATTCTTAATTCTTGGGTGGGAGCGACAGAGCTGGAGCTTGTCAGGAAATGGGGACCACCGCAGCAAACCTATGAAACGGGTGGGCGCAAGTTCTTGGCGTACACAAACTCCCGCAATGTGTATATCGCTGGAACCGCACCCTCATACACGACAACCTACATTGGGAAAACCGCGTACACAAATAGTGTCGGGGGCTCTCCGGCTCAGAATATCAACATGAGTTGTCAGACAACATTTGAGATTGCTGATGAAAAGATCGTTTCTTGGCAATGGAAGGGTAACGACTGCAAAGCGCGTGATTGAAGATCGACAAGCCTTCCTTTTGTTGCCATCAATGTCAAGCCATTGACGAAAGGGGTGGCAGGAGCCATGAAAAAACTCCCCCTCAACAAAGCTTTTACCCTCATCGAGCCCGGCCCGGTGGTGCTGATCACCACGCACGACGGCCAGCAGCCCAACGTCATGACCATCTCCTGGACCATGGTGGTGGACTTCACGCCGGTGTTTGCCATCACCACCGGGCCGTGGAACCATTCCTTTGCCGCGCTGCGCAAGACCAAGGAATGCGTGATTGCCATTCCCCCAGTGGACCTGCTGGACAAGGTGGTGGGTGTGGGCACCTGTTCGGGTACCGACACGGACAAGTTCACCCAGTTCAAGCTCACGCCGCTGCCGGCCAGCCAGGTGAAGGCACCGCTGATCAAGGAATGCCTGGCCAACATCGAATGCCGGGTGATCGACTACAACAAGAAGCACAGCGTCGTTTTCCTGCAGGGCGTGGCCGCCTGGGTGGACGCCACACGCAAAGCACTGAAAGATAGGCGCATGCTGCACGCGGTGGGCGACGGCACTTTCATTGCTGACGGCCGCAAGCTGGACCGCCGTCGGGCCATGCGCGCCAAGCTGCCGGCGGGCGTCTGAGCGCCGAACGCGCGCGCCAGGCGTCGTACTGAAAGACGAGGTCAGGCCGTGGCCCAGCGGTTGCGGCCCTCGTCCTTGGCGCGGTACAGGGCGGCATCGGCCCGGCTGATCAGCTGCTGCGGTGTGTGGTTGGTACAGTCTTCCAGCGTACTTACCCCGATGCTGACCGTGACATGCCCGAGCGGCGTGGCCGGGTGCGGAATCTTCAGCGCAGCCATGTCGCGCAGGATGCGCTCGGCGAGCGCTTGCGCGCCCGTGGCGTCGAGATTGCTGGCGATCACGGCGAATTCCTCGCCGCCGATGCGGGCCGCAAACTCGCCCGCGCGTTGCGCGTTCCGGCGCAGCACGTCGGCCACCAGCTTGAGGCAAACATCCCCGGCGGGATGTCCCAGCGCGTCGTTGTATTTCTTGAAGTGATCGATGTCGACCATCAGCATCGTCACAGCGCCGCCGCTGCGGCCCGCGCGGTTGAGCTCAAGGGCCAGGGTTTCGTCGAAATAGCGCCGGTTGAACAGGCCGGTCAAGGGGTCGGTGGTGGACAGGCGGGCGAGTTCGTTGTTTGCCGCTTCCAGCTTCTCCGCCTGTGCGCCCATCGTGCGCAGGCTCGCGGCAAGGCGCAGGTTGAGTGACACGATGTAGGCCGCCAGCAGCCCGCCCGCCACGATGGCCAGGCCGGCCCAGATCAGGGCGCGGTAAACCCACGCCGGCACCACTTCCTCCGGCGAGAACATGAAGCCATTCAGGGAGAAGTCCTTGGGCAGCATGCCGCTGGCGGCATAGACCTGACCGATGCTTTGCCAGCGCTCGCGGCTCATGTAGCCGATGTCGACCAGATCGTTCTGAAACAGGTTGTAGGTGGCCTGGGCCTCGAGGCTCAGCTCGGTACGGTCCATCCGTGGGCGATAGTTGCGCAGGATCAGGTCGACGATCTCCGCCTGGTGCGCCAGCGCGTAGCGCCAGCCCGCGATCAGGGCGTCGCGCATGGCGGCCACAACGTGGGGCTGCGCCAGGGCCACCTGCCGTGAGGTGAACAGGGTGTCGCCATAGAAATTGATGTTCAGGTCGCGCGGGTTGAAGATCTGGTACGGGATGTTGCGTCGGGCCGCCTCAAAGGGCTCGGTGGAGATGTAGGCGGTCATGGCGTCAACCTGGTCCCACTCGGAGCCAAGCAGGCTGGTCACGTCGCCCGAATGGGGCTTGATCTGGACGCGGTCGAGCGGGACGCCGGCAGTCTTGAGGTAGGCGGTGAGCTCATCGGAATGGGACTCACCCATCAGGGTTCTGCCTTCCAGATCACGTACGGTGCGCAGGGTTGGGTCCCGCCGCGCCAGGATGACAAAGGGCGAGTGCTGCAGGATGGCCGCCACGGCCATGATGGGCCGGCCCTTGCTGAAGTCGATCAACAGCGAGGAGGTGCCGACGCCGAACTCCGCCTGCCCCGCGGCAACCACAGTCACCGGGTCAATCAGCGGCCCGCCTTCAATCAGCTCCACGTCTAGCCCGGCATTCCTGAAAAAGCCCTGCTCGATCGCGGCGTAGAAGCCGGCGAACTGGAACTGGTGCGTCCACTTGAGCTGGACGCGCACTTTCTGCAGCGGGGCGCCATCGGCGCCGGTCCCGGTGCTGGCGAAGGCCGGTGTCAGACCAGCCACCAAAACGAGCAGGCTGGTGAGCACGAGCCGGAGGGCCAGCAGTTGGCGCGCGAGTGTCATCAAGGATTCGTTGTCTGATCCATGCGCCTGTCAGCGCAAGGCTTGAGGGCCATTCTAGCCAGCACCTGGAGAGAGGGGGGAGGCTTGGGTTGGGGTGAGGTGTGTGACCCCCAAGCCACGTGGTGCGCGTGCCGGGGATGGAAAATTTTTCACCCAGGGCGGGCACTGCGGCGGCCTTCTTTCACAATGCGTGCATGTCTGTGCATCCCGCCCTCATCTTTCTTGGTGGTCTGGTGGTCATCCTGCTCGGGGCCGAAGTGCTGCTGCGCGGCGCGCAGCGTCTGGCCACGCTGCTGGGCGTGCCGCCGGTGATCATCGGCCTGACGGTGGTGACCGTGGGCACCACCATGCCCGAGCTGGCCGTGAGCGTGACGGCCGCGCAGCAAGGCCAGAGCGGGCTGGCGGTGGGCAACATCGCCGGCACCAACGTCTTCAACATCCTGGTCATCCTGGGGCTGAGCGCCGTGGTGCGGCCCATCCCCCTGCGCCTGCTGAGTTTCAAGCTGGATGTGCCAGTGATGATCGGTGCCGCGCTGGCCCTCATCGTGATGGCCTGGGACGGCGTGCTGTCCCAGGCCGACGGCATGCTGCTGCTGATTGGTGCGCTGAGCTACACGCTGGCGCTGGTGCTGCTGAGCCGGCGCGAAAGCCCGGCCATGCGGCGCGAGTTTGCCGAGGAGTTTGGCCGCGACACCGTGACCGCCGCGCCGGGGGACGCCTTGCCGCGCAGTCGCTGGGTGCGCGGCGCCTGGTACCTGGGGCTGCTGCTGTTCGGCATTGCCGTGACGCTGCTCGGGGCGCAGTTGCTGGTGTCGGGTGCGGTGAGCCTGGCGCGTGCGTTTGGCGTGTCGGACGAAATCATCGGCCTGACCATCGTGGCCATGGGCACCTCGGCGCCCGAGCTCGCCACCACTGTCGTGGCCACGCTCAAGGACGACCGCGACGTGGCCATCGGCAACCTGGTGGGCAGCTGTATCTACAACATCCTGGTCATCCTGGGCGTGAGCGGTCTCGTGGCGGCCGGCGGGGTGACGGTGGTGCGCGATGTGCTCTGGATTGACCTGCCGCTGGCCGCGGCGGTGGCCATCCTGCTGCTGCCGGTGTTCCACAGTGGCGACAACGTGTCGCGCCGCGAGGGTGGGCTGTTCATCGGCATCTACGCGCTCTACCTGGGCAGTCTGCTGGCGCTGCGCACCTGAAGGTTGTGCGCGCCAGAGTCCGCGCGCAACGCTGTGGAAATTCCCGCCGCGATGTGGGGTCTCTGGCGAATTCGGTTAAGGTCTGAACCACACCGCCTCTCGTTTCAACCCCTCTCGACTCCTGTACCGCCGATGCCCCATGACGTCAGCCTGATCGCCACCATTGCCGCCGGCTTCGGCCTGGCCATGGTTTTTGGCCTGATCGCCAGCAA
>CALRMF020000088.1:0-9690 GCA_943369035.1 Curvibacter sp. AEP1-3 | reverse complement strand
CGACCGCCAAGGCAATGCCTTGTCCTGGGCTTCGTCGGGTGGTCAAGGCTTCAAGGGCTCCCGCAAGTCCACGCCCTTTGCGGCCCAGGTCGCGTCGGAAGTGGCTGGTCGTGCTGCCATTGAGCAAGGTATCAAGAACCTCGACGTTGAGATCAAGGGCCCCGGCCCGGGTCGCGAGTCTTCCGTTCGTGCACTGGGTGCCCTGGGCATCCGCATCACGTCCATCTCTGATGTGACGCCGGTGCCGCACAACGGCTGCCGCCCGCAAAAGCGTCGTCGTATCTGATTTTTTAAGCCCACCGCCATCGGCATCGCGCCGATGGCTCCCGCACGTTCAAGCGTGTGGAAGATGACATAAAAGGAAGCTCAAGTGGCACGTTACCTCGGCCCCAAGGCCAAACTCTCCCGCCGTGAAGGCACCGACCTGTTCCTGAAGAGCGCCCGTCGCTCGATCGCGGACAAGGCCAAGTTCGACTCCAAGCCTGGTCAGCACGGCCGTACCTCGGGTGCCCGTACCTCTGACTTCGGTCTGCAGCTGCGTGAAAAGCAGAAGGTCAAGCGCATGTACGGCGTGCTGGAAAAGCAATTCCGCCGTTACTTCGAAGAAGCCGATCGTCGCCGTGGCAACACCGGCGCCAACCTGCTGTTCATCCTCGAGTCCCGTCTGGACAACGTGGTGTACCGCATGGGTTTCGGTTCGACCCGCGCTGAAGCCCGTCAGCTTGTTTCGCACAAGGCCATCACCGTGAATGGTCAATCGGTCAACATCCCGTCGTACCTGGTCAAGGCCGGTGACGTGGTGGCCGTGCGCGAAAAGTCCAAGAAGCAAGGCCGTGTGGTCGAAGCTTTGCAACTGGCTCAACAAGTCGGTATCCCGGCTTGGGTTGAAGTCAATGCGGACAAGGCAGAAGGTACCTTCAAGAAGTCCCCGGATCGTGATGAATTCGGTGCAGACATCAACGAATCGCTGATCGTTGAACTGTATTCGCGTTAATCGTCCGTTCAATTGAAATCGTTCCTATACCGCGGGGCACCGCGGTATAGGTGCTTCACCAGCCTTACCGGTGTAACGAGCCGGGGGTATTGAGAGGAAGTCTGAATGCAAACCAACTTGCTGAAACCCAAAGCAATCACCGTGGAACAGCTTGGCAACAACCGCGCCAAGGTCGCCCTGGAACCGTTCGAGCGTGGCTATGGCCATACGCTGGGCAACGCAATCCGGCGAGTGCTTCTGTCCTCCATGGTGGGGTACGCAGCGACTGAAGTCACGATCGCAGGTGTTCTGCACGAGTACTCCTCCATCGACGGCGTTCAAGAGGATGTGGTCAACATCCTGCTGAACCTGAAGGGCGTGGTGTTCAAGCTGCACAATCGCGACGAAGTGACCCTGAGCCTGCGCAAGGATGGCGAAGGCGTTGTCACCGCTGGTGACATCCAGACCCCGCATGATGTCGAGATCATCAACCCCGAACACGTGATCGCCACGTTGTCGGCCGGTGGCAAACTCGACATGCAGATCAAGGTCGAAAAGGGCCGTGGCTATGTGCCCGGCAACATTCGTCGCTTCGCCGATGAGCCCAGCAAGTCGATTGGCCGCATCGTTCTCGACGCATCGTTCTCTCCGGTTCGCCGCGTGAGCTATACCGTCGAAAGCGCCCGTGTGGAGCAACGCACCGACCTGGACAAGCTGGTGGTCGAAATCGAAACCAACGGTGCCATCACGGCTGAAGACGCAGTGCGCGCCTCGGCCAAGATCCTGGTGGAACAACTGGCCGTGTTTGCTCAGCTCGAAGGCGGCGAACTGGCTGCGTTCGATCAGCCGGCTCCGCGCGGTGGCGCCTCGTTCGATCCGATCCTGCTGCGTCCTGTGGACGAGCTGGAACTGACCGTGCGTTCGGCCAACTGCCTCAAGGCAGAGAACATCTACTACATCGGCGACCTGATTCAGCGTACCGAAAACGAGCTGCTCAAGACCCCGAACCTGGGTCGCAAGTCGCTCAACGAGATCAAGGAAGTTCTGGCCTCTCGCGGCCTGACTCTGGGCATGAAGCTGGAAAGCTGGCCGCCCGCTGGTCTCGACAAGCGTTAAGTTATAATCGCAGGCTTCGCTTTTTTAGCGAGCCTGCCTCATCCGTCATGGGATGGATGAGAATCTGAGCAATCAGAAAAGTGCATCAACCAGTACCTGATCCGGCTGGTTGTCATCAATAAAGAAAGGAAAGCACTATGCGTCACGGACACGGCCTTCGTAAACTGAATCGCACCAGCTCGCACCGCCTGGCGATGCTGCAGAACATGATGAACTCGCTCATCGAGCATGAAGTCATCAAGACCACCGTTCCCAAGGCCAAGGAACTGCGCCGCGTGATCGAGCCCATGATCACCCTGGCCAAGATTGACACTGTGGCCAACCGTCGTCTGGCTTTTGACCGTCTGCGCGACCGCGACAGCGTCACCAAGCTGTTCAACGACCTGGGCAAGCGCAACAGCGCTCGTCCTGGTGGTTACACCCGAATCCTGAAGATGGGCTACCGCGTGGGCGACAACGCTCCGATGGCCCTGGTGGAGTTGGTTGAACGTGCTGAAGCAAATAATTCTGCTGAAGCCGCTCAAGCAGCTGCAGAGTAAGTTATAATTCCATCTTGCCGCGCGATGGAGCAGTCTGGTAGCTCGTTGGGCTCATAACCCAAAGGTCGGAGGTTCAAATCCTTCTCGCGCAACCAATCCAAAGCAGCTCCTCCGAGTTGTTTGCAAAAAGCCCACTTTGGTGGGCTTTTTTGTTTTCTGGCGTTCCATGGTGAGATGGCGTACCCCAATCTCTGGTGATGGCGCTCCGGGGAGCTTCTTTGCCAGTGCTGCCGGGATGTGCTGAACAGCCCGCGAGAGGGGATGGGCTTATGGCGATGCCATGGCGGTCATTGCGACCCGCGCCATATAGGGTTCGAAATGCGTCAGATCGGGGCCCTGCCAGCCCGGCACTTTGGCCTGGTCGTCATAGCGGCGAAGGCGCACCGCTTCGGCGGCATGCGCTTGGGTGATGAACCGTGCGGCCTCTTCGGCGCTGAACGTACCGCCTTGTAGCGCCAGGCTGGCCTTGGATGCGGGTGACAAACCGGCTTCATAGCCTGCCTCTGTGGCGCACAGAAAGCGCTTGGCGTCCACATGCAGTCGAATCGGCGCCAACACCGCCTCGGGGAACGTGCCGCGCAGAAACGGCACAACCACGAATTGATGCAGTTCATCGCGGCTGTTGTCGGGCTCATCGACACCGTCGCGCTCGGCCACGATCAAATGCCCCAGGTCGTGCAGCAGCGCGGCCACGATGGTCTCCGGGCTTTCCTTGGCTTGCTCGGCCAAGGCGGCAGATTGCAGTGCGTGCTGCAGTTGCGACACCGCCTCATCGCCATATTGGGCGTTGCCCCGGCGAAGCAGCAGGGCTGAGATATCGGGCAGGCTCAAGGACACGTTGGGCTCCAATCGAGCGAGGGTTCTTCAGGCCTTCGCATGGCTACTCATATCCGCTTCCAACGCATCATCGGATGGATAGGGGAACAGGTCAAAAAGGACGTCGGAAGAGGCTAGCGTCTTTTCATGAAACCCCGATGACGCACCCTCTGCGCGGCCTGACTCGTTGCCGGCAGATTCGCCTGCTCTACTTCGCGAAGCCGCCCCCGGTGCTCAGAGCGGGTGTGTCACCAGTTTGAACTCCGGGTCTTCCGCAAACGCCTTCACGCTGAAGCCCAGGCCCCGCATCAGCTTGAGCATGGGCTGATTGTTTGCCAGCACCAGCCCGTCGATCTCGCTGAGCCCCTTTTCGCGGGCCACGTCCATGATGCATTCCATCAGCCGCGAGCCCAGCCCCTTGCCGTTGAAGTCATCGGCCACCACCAGCGAGAACTCGCAGCTGGTCTGGTCCGGGTTGGTGATGTAGCGCGACACGCCCACGATGCGCTCTGTTTCGCTGATTTCACCCTCGGCGTTGGCCGTGCGTTCCTTCACCACGGCCACGAGGGCCATTTCCCGGTCGTAGTCGATCAGGGTGAAGCGGGCCAGCATCTGCGGCGGCAACTCGGCCATCGAGGACACAAAGCGGAAATAGCGACTCTCCTGCGACAGGTGGTGCATCAAGTCCTGCAGCATCTGGGCGTCGTCGGGGTGAATCGGCCGCACTGTGTACTCCCCGCCACCGCGCAATGGCAGCACCTGCTCGTAGCGCGCAGGGTAAGGCAGGATGGACAGGTGGTGGTAATTGCTCAGTCGCCCGCTGGCAGCCTGCGGGGCGCTGTCGATCACGATGCGGGCATCCACCGCCACGGCACCGCTCTCGTCGACGATGATGGGGTTGATGTCCATCTCCCGCAACTGGGGCAGCTCACACACCATTTCGGACACGCGCAACAGCACCTGCTCGAGTGCGTCACGGTCTGCTGCCGTGGCACCGCGCCACTCACCCAGGGTTTCGGCCACCCGGGAGCGGTCGATCATGCGCCGGGCCAGAAACAGGTTCAGCGGGGGCAATTCCATCGCGCGGTCGTCGATCAGCTCGATCATCGTGCCGCCGGCGCCAAAGGTGATGACGGGGCCGAAGGGGGCGTCGGTCACCAGGCCCACGCAGATCTCGCGGCCGCGCCGGTTGCGCGCCATCCGTTGCACCGTCACGCCGTTGATGCGGGCCTGGGGCAGCAGGCGCGTCACGCGCTCGATCATGTCGCTGTAGGCGTCGCGGGCGGCCGAGCCGCTCATGATGTTGAGCACCACGCCTTGCACATCGGATTTGTGGCTGATGTCGGGCGAGTCGATCTTCAAAGCCACCGGAAAGCCCAGTTGGGTGGCGATCATCATGGCCTCGGTGGCACTGCGGGCCAGCAAGGTTTCGGTCACCGGGATGTGGAACGCCGACAGCAGCGTCTTCGACTCCATCTCGGTCAGCACCTTGCGGCGCTCGGCCAGCACGCTTTCGATGACCAGCCGCGCGCCCTCGATGTCGGGCTTGGCCAGGGTGGACAGCGGGGGCGGCGTCTGCTGCAGCAACTGCTGGTTCTGGTAGAAAGCCGCCAGGTTGCCAAACGCGCCCACGGCCGCCTCGGGGGTGCGAAAGCTCGGGATCGATGCCTCGTTCAGGATGGCGCGCGCCGGCACCACCGATCGATCCCCCATCCAGCAGGCCAGCATCGGCTTGCCCACCTTGGGCTTGAGTGCCGCCACGGCCTGGGCGATGGCGCTGGTGTCCATGCCCACCTTGGGCGAGCAGATCACCAGCACGCCATCCACCTCGCGGTCCTTGTGCGCGGCCTCGATGGCCGCAGCGTAGTGCTCGGGGCCCGCCTCTTCCGACAGATCAATCAGATCGGTCAGCGAGGCCAAAGCCGGCAGTTGGGGCTTCAGGGCCTGCACGGTCTCGTGCGAGAGTTTGGCCAGTTGCAGGTGGATTTCATTCACCCAGTCGGCCGCCAGCACGCCCGGCCCGCCGCCGTTGGTCACGATCGCCAGGCGCTTGCCCACCGGCCGGTAGCGCGAGGCCAGGCACTTGGCGGCCGAGAACAGCTGCACAAATGAACGCACCCGCACCGCACCCGCACGGCGCAGTGCGGCGTCAAACACGTCGTCGCTCCCCACGATGGCGCCGCTGTGGGTTTGGGCGGCTTCATTGCCGGCGGGCTTGCGGCCCGCCTTCAGCACCACCACCGGCTTGGCGTTGGCGGCCGAGCGCAGCGCACTCATGAAGCGGCGAGCGTTCGAGATCCCCTCCAGGTAGACGATGATGCTGTGCGTCTTGGCGTCGTTGGCCAGAAAGTCCAGCACATCGGCCATGTCGAGCACGGTGTTGGGCCCCAGCGACACCACGGTCGAGAAGCCCACGGCGTTGTTGCTGGCCCAGTCCAGCATCGAGGCTGTCAGGGCGCCCGATTGCGAGATCAGCGCCAGCGAGCCGGCGCGGGCCAGGCCGCCACTGGCGCTCGCATTGAGTTGCAGCGAGGGGCGTTGAAAGCCCAGGCAATTGGGCCCCAGCAGGTGAATGCCTTCGCGGCGGGCAATCTTCTTCAGCTCGGCCGCCTTGTCGGCGCTGATGCCGGTCGAGATCAACAAGGCAGCTTTGCAGCTCAGCCGTGCCGCCAATTCGAGGGCTGCGTTCATGTCCTGCGCCGGCAGGGCGATGATGGCCAGGTCGGCCACGGTCTGGGCCAGGTCGGCCAGGGTGCCCGTGGTGTGGATGTCAACAAACTGCAGGGTGCCCGAAAAGCGTTGGGCCTTCAGCGCTTCCAGCAAGGCCTGGTTGAGCGCCGACGTGGCCTCGCCCGTCTCCGCCGGGTTGGCAAAGACCACGATGGATTCAGGCGAGAACAGGGGGGTGAGGTAGTGTTTGTCCATGGTCTTCAATCGGCGCCGATCAGCACCTTCACGTGGGCCCCGGCACTGCGTGCCAGGGGGCTGAGCACATAGCCACCTTCAAGGCAGGAGATGACACGGCCCTGACAATGGCGCCGCGCCACCGCCATCAATTGCTGTGTCACCCATTCATAGTCGGATTCCAGCAGGGCCAGATTGCCCATGTCGTCGTCGCGGTGACCGTCAAAGCCGGCCGAGATGTAAATCAGTTGGGGCCGGAAGGCCTCCAGCGCCGGCAGCCAGCGCTGCGTCACCGCTTCGCGAAAGGCCTCGCTGCCCGAGCGCGAGGGCAGGCCCACATTCACCATGCCGGGGCGTTTGTCGTCGCCATCGGGGAAGGGGTACAGGCCTTTTTCATAAATCGAGCACATCAGCACGCGCTCGTCATCACGCAGGATGTCTTCGCTGCCGTTGCCGTGGTGCACATCAAAGTCGATCAGGGCCACGCGCTCCAGCCCGTGCACATCCAGCGCATGGCGCAGACCCACCGCCACGTTGTTGAAAAAGCAAAAGCCCATGGCGGTGCGGTACTCCGCGTGGTGCCCGGGCGGCCGCACGCAGCAAAAGGCCGCGCTCACCTCACCGCCCAGCACCAGGTCCGTGGCCTGCACCGCTGCACCGGCGGCACGCAGGGCCGCGGTGGCGGTATGCGGGTTCATGCTGGTGTCCGGGTCCACCGGGTGGTAGCCCTCGGTGGGCGAGGCCGCCAGGATCTCGCTCACGTACAGAGAAGAGTGGGCCCGTCCCAATTGCTCTTCGGTGGCCAGCGGGGCGTCGTAGGGCAGCATGTAGTCCAGCAGGCCCTTGATGAGCAGGTGGTCATGGATGGCGGCCAGCCGCTCGGGGCATTCCGGGTGGTGGGGGCCCATCTCATGACGGGAACAGTCGGTGTGGGTGATGTACGCTGCCAGCAAAACGGTCTCCGTCGGAGACCGGCACATCCGGCCTCTCTTTGTTACCACTTTAGGCCCCGCCGGGCGACAAAGACTTGACTTGAGGCAACTCTTGCTGACTTCGCCGATGCACGCCACAGGGATGACCCTGGCCCAGGGCGCCACCGGGACCGGCCTCACTCCGTGGTGCTGGGGCTCCAGAAGGCCTGCTGCACGTAGCTCTCGTTCTTCAGGCGGGCCACCAGCCCGTCCAGCTCGCTGCCGTCGACCGAGGTGGCCGACAAGGTGGCTTCAATCTCCACCTCATGTTCGCCAAAGGCGTGCACGGCCAGGTCGCGCACAGGGTGGTGCAGTTGCTCCAGCAGCGTGTTCAACTGCGACATGGCCAGCTTTTGATGCTCGCGCGGCGCAATCACATAGACCGTGCAACTCACCTCCACCGAGGCCGTGCCCATGGGTTGGCGGTTGATGCGGTTCACCACCGGGCGCAGCAAGGTGTTGGCCGCCAGCACGAACAGCGTGCCGACAAAAGACTCCACCACCAGATCGGCCCCGGCACAGGCCCCCACCGCGGCCGAGGCCCACAAGGTGGCCGCGGTGTTCAGCCCGCGCACGCTGCCCTCCTCGCGCATGATCACGCCGGCGCCCAGAAAACCGATGCCCGACACCACATAGGCCACCACCCGCACGGCGCCATCGCTGCCTCCCAGGCGGTTGGCCATGTCGACAAAGATCGCCGCCCCCACCGCCACCAACACATTGGTGCGCAGGCCGGCGGTGCGCTGGCGGTACTGCCGCTCCAGGCCGATCAGTCCGCCCATGACAAAAGCGGCACTCAGGCTCAACACCGAGTCGGCGAGAGAGGCGAGGTTGATGTTCTGCAGGGCTTGCATCGGCGGGCGTCCGTTTGGCTTTGGGGTGGCTCATTTTGCCGTGGTGACGTGTCGGCGGCATGGCAGGTGTACGTAGTTTTGCGCGGGTCTCAGGTCAGTCTTTGGTCAGCTGCCTCTCCTTACAGTCCAGCACGAAATGCGGCGACCCCCCTTGGTCGTTGGCGGCTTGAGAAGAGGTTCAGTGATGGCAAAGCAAGAAAAGCGTGGGCGCTCTGTGCGGCACGAAGGGCGTATCAGCCCGGTCATGGGTCTGATCGTGGGGCTGGTGCTGTTGGCCGCCGCAGGCGGCGCGGTCTATCTGCTCAGGGCGCCGGCGCCCACCCAGGCCGCGAGCGAGAGCGGCCCGGTGCTGGCCACCCGCACCGGCGTGGATGAGCTCCAGATGGCCCCCGAACAGGTGACCGAATTCCAGGTGGGCGAGGTGAAGGCCCAACGCTTCGAGCAACAGCGCGAAGCCATCGGCATCATCGACCTCAACCAGGACAACGCGGTACAAGTGTTCTCGCCCTATCAGGGCCGCATCGGGCAGATCGGCGTGAAAGCGGGCGATGACGTGAGCAAGGGGCAGGTGCTCTACACCGTGCAGATCCCCGACCTCGCCCAGGCCGCCTCGGCCCTGATCTCAGCCAGTGGCAACCTGCGCGTGGCCAATGAAACCCTGCGCCGCGCCCAGGCCCTAGCCGAGGCGCAAAGCATTCCGCAAAAGGAACTGCAGCAGAACCAGGCCGACCAGCAGACGGCCGATGCCGCCTACCGCGCCGCCCGCAAGACGCTTGAACTGTTCGGCCTCAGCCCGCAGGACATCGAGGCCATCGAGGCCACCCGCAAGGTCGACACCGAGATGCCGGTGCGCAGCCCGCTGTCGGGCCGGGTCACTGCGCGCGCCGGTGCCCCGGGCCAGTTGGTGCAGCCCGGCAACAACACCGCTCCGGTGGCCGTGGCCAACCTGCAACAGCTGTGGATGGTGGCCAGCGTGCCCGAGTCCGAGCTGTCGGCCTATCAGAAGGGGCAGAGCGTCACCGTGCGCGTCTCGGCCTACCCCGACAAGAGCTTCAGCGGCAAGGTCAGCTACATCGGCGATGTGGCCGATCCGGCCACCCACCGCCTCACCGTGCGCGCCGACGTGGCCGATCCGCAGCACCTGCTCAAGGCCCAGATGCTGGCCAATTTTGTGATCCGCGTCGGCGCACCGCTTGAATCGCCCGCCGTGCCGCAAAACGCGCTGGCCCGCGAGGGCGACGGCAGCATGTCGGCCTGGGTCACCGCCGATGGCCTGCGCTTCAAGCGCCGCGTGGTCGAAACCGGGCTGGTGCAAAACGGCTTGGTGCAGATCACGAAAGGCCTGAATCCGGGCGAAAAGATCGCACGCGACAAGGGCTTGTTTCTGAGCAACCTCTACCTCATCACCACGAACTGAAAGAGGCCCCGCCGTGTTCCGTTCCTTATCGGCGTTCGTCCTGACGCGCCGCCCGGTGGTGCTGCTCGGCCTGCTGGCCTTCATGGCCGCCGGTGTGCTC
>CALRMF020000087.1:0-9719 GCA_943369035.1 Curvibacter sp. AEP1-3 | reverse complement strand
GCAGAAAATCTTGGCCATGTGGTGTCCCGTGTGGTGGAAGTCTTTTATTTGGTGAAAGCAAGCCGCAGGCCGAAACCGACCAGGCACAGGCCAGCCAGTTTTTCGAGCACGCGACCGATGAGCGGATTGGCGCGCAGGTGGCCGGCCAGGTAGTGCGTGAGCAGCGTCATGGCCAGACCGTAGAGGAAAGTCAGCGCGGCAATGGTCACGGCCATGAAGCCGAAGGTCAGCAGGCCCTGGTGGCGGGCCGGGTCGACGAAGAGCGGGAAGAAGGCCATGTAGAACACGATGGCCTTGGGGTTGAGCAAGGTGATCATCATGGCCTGGCGCAGGTAGTGGCCGGCCGTGATGTTGAGCACCGGGGCGGCGCCGGGTTTGGCCAGCAACATCTTCAGCCCCAGCCAGGCAAGGTAGGCGGCGCCCAGCCACTGCACGGCTTCAAAGGCTGCCGGGTAGGCCAGCAACAAGGCGGCCACGCCGGCCACCGCGGCCCACATCAGCACCTGGTCGCCCAGGATCACCCCCAGCGTGGCCGCCAGCCCACCGCGCACCCCACCCTTGCTGGTGGAGGTGATCAGTGCCAGATTACCCGGGCCGGGAATCAGCAAAAAGATGATGATGGTGACAACAAAGGCACCGTAATCGGCAACGCCAAACATGGATTTTTCCTGGGGATGGGAAGGGGGAGTTTACGGCAGGTTCTTGGCGTTCTCGGGTTGGCCGTGTTTCACGTGGAACAAGGCTTCGGCCAGGCGCGTTTCACCGGTGGGGTGCCAGGCAAAGGCACTGCCGTGATTTGCCATGCACCCGCCGCGAGTGCTCCAGAGGCCGGGAAGGTCGAGCTGCGCAGCGGAACTAGACCGAAGCCGCAGCAGGCTTCATCCAGACGATGCAGCGCTCGGCGCCCAACCCGGGCACTGAAAGCTGTTCCACGTGAATCACTTCCACCCCACCGGGCAGGGCGGTCAACTCATCCGCCGGGTGCTTACCCTTCATGGCCAGCCAGACGCCCGCCGGTGCCAATGCCTCACGCGACCAGGTGACGAAATCCGGCAGCGAGGAGAAGGCGCGCGAGCTCACCACGTCAAAACGGTCGACCAGGCTTTCCACCCGGGCATGGAGGCCCTTGAGGTTGGGCAGCTTGAGGGCGATGGCGGCCTGCTGGATGAAGGTGGCCTTTTTGGCCACGGTGTCCACACAGGTTACGGCCACCTCCGGGCAGCAGATGGCGATCACCACCCCCGGCAGGCCGGCACCGGAACCGACGTCCAGCAGCCGGAAACCCAACCCGTCCACCGGCGCCCTGCCCTGCAACTGCAGCCTGAGCGGCCGGATGACGGCCAGGCTGTCGAGCAGGTGGTGGGTCAGCATCTCGGCCGGGTCCCGCACGGCAGTCAGGTTGTAGACCTTGTTCCATTTCTGGATCAGGGCCAGGTAGTCCAACAGCTGACGGATTTGCGCCTCCGACAAATCGAGGCCCAGCTCGGCCAGCCCGGCGACCAGGGCGTCCTGCAAGTTCAGACTCATGCCGCCGCCGCTTCCGCCGGCAGCGTGGCGAACCCTTTGAAGCCACCCTTCTTCAGGTGGATCAGCAGCAAGGAGATGCTGGCCGGGGTGATACCGGAAATGCGGCTGGCCTGGCCCAGGGTTTCGGGTCGGTGCTTCTGCAGCTTCTGCCGTGCCTCGATGGACAGGGCCGAGACCTGCATGTAGTCCAGGTCAGCCGGCAGCTTGAGGTTCTCGTAATAGGCGGCGCGCTCGACCTCGTCTTTCTGGCGGTCGATGTAGCCGGAATACTTGGCGGCAATCTCGATCTGCTCCAGCACCGGCTCGGCCAGCTCACCCAGCGTTTCACGTGAAACATCGGGGTTGGCGTACTTGCCGCCGTCCAGCGACATCAGGCCGGCGTAGCTGACATCCGGGCGGCGCAGCAGGTCGAACAGGTTGTATTCGCGCTCGATGGTCGTTCCCAACACCCGCTCGGCCTCGGCCGCGGAGAGGATGCGCGGGTTGACCCAGGTGGTTTTCAGGCGGTCGGTTTCACGTGAAACAGCATCGCGCTTGCGGTTGAAGGCGTCCCAGCGGGCATCGTCCACCAGGCCCATCTGGCGACCCACTTCGGTCAGGCGCATGTCGGCGTTGTCCTCGCGCAGCTGCAGGCGGAACTCGGCCCGACTGGTGAACATGCGGTAGGGCTCGGTCACGCCCTTGGTGATCAGGTCGTCCACCAGCACGCCCAGGTAGGCCTCGTCGCGGCGCGGCAACCAAGCGGCTTCGCCACGGCACTGCAGCGCAGCGTTGATGCCGGCGAACAGGCCCTGGGCCGCCGCCTCTTCATAGCCGGTGGTGCCGTTGATCTGGCCGGCAAAGAACAGGCCACCGATCTGCCGGGTCTCGAAACTGCTCTTGAGGGCGCGCGGGTCGAAGTAGTCGTATTCGATGGCGTAGCCCGGGCGCAGGATGTGGGCGTTCTCCAGCCCCTTCATACTGCGCACCATGTCGTACTGAATGTCGAACGGCAGGCTGGTGGAGATGCCGTTGGGGTAGTACTCGTGGGTGGTCAGGCCCTCGGGCTCCAGAAAGATCTGGTGGCTGTCCTTGTCGGCAAAGCGGTTGATCTTGTCTTCCACGCTGGGGCAATAACGCGGCCCCACCCCTTCGATCTTGCCGGTGAACATGGGGCTGCGGTCGAAGCCGGAGCGGATGATCTCGTGCGTGCGTTCGTTGGTGTGGGTGATCCAGCAGGGCAGCTGCTGCGGGTGCATGGCCGTGTTGCCCATGAAGCTGAACACCGGCACCTGGCCTTCGTTCACGCCCCCAGGCATGCCGTCGCCCGGCTGCTCGATGCACTGGGAAAAGTCGATGCTGCGGCCGTCGATGCGCGGCGGGGTGCCGGTCTTCAGGCGCCCCTGCGGCAGCTGCAGTTCCTTCAACCGGTGCGACAGGCTGACCGCCGGCGGGTCGCCGGCCCGGCCAGCGGCATAGTTGTTCAGGCCGACGTGAATCTTGCCGTCCAGGAAGGTACCGGCCGTCAGCACCACGGTGCGGCTGCGGAACTGGATGCCCACCTGCGTCACCGCGCCCACCACCCGGTCGCCCTCCACCATCAGATCGTCCACTGCCTGCTGGAACAGCCAGAGGTTGGGCTGGTTCTCCAGCCGGCGGCGGATGGCGGCCTTGTAGAGAATGCGGTCGGCCTGGGCACGGGTGGCGCGCACGGCCGGGCCCTTGGAACTGTTGAGGATACGGAACTGGATACCGGCCTCGTCGGTGGCAATCGCCATGGCACCACCCAGTGCATCCACCTCTTTCACAAGGTGGCCCTTGCCGATGCCACCGATGGACGGGTTGCAGCTCATCTGGCCCAGGGTCTCGATGTTGTGCGTCAGCAGTAACGTCTTGCACCCCATGCGGGCAGCCGCGAGCGCGGCTTCGGTGCCGGCATGGCCGCCACCGACAACGATGACATCGAATTCTTGTGGGTACAACATGGTGCAGGGAGCGGCCCGACGAGGGCCCGGCGCGAGGGACAGAACCCGCGATTTTAGCCGCCGGCACCGATTTGCGCGACAATCGGGGTTATATATCGCCCTCCTCGCCCCATCCTGCGGGCGCAGACAGCTACAAAATCAATAGCAACCCCCATGGATTGCCGCCCCGGCTGCGCTGCCTGCTGCATCGCGCCCTCCATCTCCAGTCCCATTCCCGGCATGCCCGGCGGCAAGCCGGCGGGGGTGCGCTGCGTGCAACTGGACGCGGCCAACCGCTGCCAGCTGTTTGGCCGGCCCGAGCGCCCCGCCGTCTGTGGCAGCCTGGCGCCCTCACCCGCCATGTGCGGCGCCAACGCCGAACAAGCTATGGCATTCCTGCAACAGCTGGAGCAGGCTACCCGGCCATCTTGACTTGGCTCAAGGAAAAAACTGGCACAGGGTGCAAAACTGCAAAAATCGCCCACAACACACCAGCCCATGCAGCAAAGCCCTCCCCAGATCGACCTGCCCACCATGGCGCCGCTGTGGCGCGCCCTGCCGGGACTGGTCCTGTTGCTGGGCCTGGCGCTGAGTGCGCTGCTCTACGTACGCACCGACGAGCAGCAGGATCAGCAGCACCGGGCGTTCTTCAACAGCGAAGTGCGCAAGATCACCAGCTTGCTCGAATCACGCATCGGCACCTACGAGCAACTGCTGCGCGGCGTGGCCGCGCTTTACCGGACCGAGGCCGCCGTCAGTCCGCAACAGTTCCGGCAGTTCGTGCATCTGCAAGGCATCGGCACCCTGTACACCGGCGTCCAGGGCGTCGGCTATGTGAAGCGGCTGCGTCCGGAGGAGCTCGGTGCGCATGAGAAGGCCATGCGGCAGCAGGGGCATCCGGCCTACAGCGTCTACCCACCGGGACCGCGGTCGATCTACACCGCCATCGTGCTGCTGGAGCCGGAGCTGGGTCGCAACCTGCGCGCCATCGGCTACGACATGTATTCCGATGCCGTGCGCCGGGAGGCGATGGACCGGGCCACCGAAAGGGGCGAGATGAGCCTGTCCGGCAAGGTGCGGCTGGTGCAGGAGAATGGCATCAACGAACAGGCCGGCTTCCTGATCTACTTCCCGATCTACCGGGCCGGACAGCCGACCACCACCGCCGAGGAACGACAACGGCAGTTGGCAGGCTGGGTCTATGCACCGTTCCGCATGAACGACTTCATGAACGCGCTGCTGGGTGACCAGGCGGGCGATCTGCTGCTCGACATCTACGACGGTACCCAGATGAACCCCGCGAGCCTGATGTACACCATGCAGTCGGGCTCGGACGACAAGCGCCACCGGCACGAAACCGTGCGCACGCTGGCCCTGATGGGCCGCACCTGGACGCTGCACATCCGCGCCTCCGACCTCCTGCTCTCACAGCTGGACCATCGGCTGCCCCTGGTGGTGGGCAGTGGCGCGGCCTCGCTCAGCCTGGTGCTGGCGGCGCTGGTGTGGGCGCTGGTGTCGGCGCGCCAGCGCGCCGAGCAGACCGCGCGGCGGCTCAACCAGGCACTGGTGGTGGAACACGCGCGGCTGGCCGCCATCCTCGAAGGCACGCGCGTGGGCACCTGGGAATGGAATGTGCAGACCGGCGAGACGACGTTCAATGACGAGTGGGCCCGCCTGATCGGGTACGAACTGGCCGAACTGGCACCAACCTCGATTGCCACCTGGGCCCGGCTCACGCACCCCGACGACCTGACGAAGTCCGAGCAGTTGCTGCAGCAGCACTTCAACGGCGATCTGGCCTACTACGACTGCGAAGTGCGGATGCGCCACAAGAACGGCCACTGGATCTGGGTGCAGGACCGTGGCAAGGTGGCCAGCCGCACACCCGACGGCAAGCCGCTGATGATGTACGGCACGCACCAGGACATCAGCCAGCACAAGCAACAGGAAGAGATCTACCGGCATGGCGCTCACCATGACCCGCTGACCGACCTGCCCAACCGCGCCCTGCTGGGCGATCGCCTGGCGCAGGCGCTGCAGCTGGCGGTGCGCGAGCACACGCGGCTGGCCCTGATGTACATGGACCTGGACGGCTTCAAGCGCGTCAACGACGAGCACGGCCACGAGGCCGGCGACGTGGTGCTGCAGACGCTGGCACGGCGCATCCAGCGCTGCATCCGCGCCTCGGACACGCTGGCGCGCATCGGCGGCGACGAATTCGTGGTGCTGCTGCAGGACGTGCATGACGAGCAGGCCGCGCTGCAGCTGGCGGAAAAGTTCAATGCCGAAGTCCGGCGCCCGATCCCGCTGCCCGATGGCGGCGAAGGCCACGTGTCCCTGAGCATCGGCATCGCGGTCTACCCACAGCACGGCACCTCGGCCGACGAGCTCAGCGAGCATGCCGACCAGGCCATGTACCAAGTAAAAAAGGGCGGCAAGAATGCCGCCCGGGTCTACCGCACCACCTGAGGCGGCCCGAAGGCCGCCCAGGCCACGACGTCAGAAGGGGTAGTGGCGCGGCGTGGTCTGCATGGTGATCCAACGCAGTTCGGTGAACTCGGCAATACCCGCCTTGCCGCCGAAACGGCCAATGCCCGAACCCTTGACGCCGCCAAACGGCATCTGCGCCTCGTCGTGCACCGTGGGGCCGTTGACGTGGCAGATGCCGGAGTCGATGCGGCGCGCCACGTTGAAGGCACGCGCGATGTCACCGCCAAACACCGCGGCCGACAGGCCGTACTCGTTGTCGTTGGCGCAGGCCACCGCCTCCTCCACCCCGTTAACGCGCACGATGCACTTGACCGGACCGAAGGTCTCCTCGTGGTAGATCTTCATGGCCGGCGTGACATGGTCGACGATGGTGGCGGGCATCAGCGTGCTGGTGGCCTTCTCACCGCAGACCAGCTTGGCACCCTTGGCCAAGGCGTCGTCGATCAGCGCGTTGCAATGTTCCACCGTGTTCATGCCGATCACCGAGCCCAGCACCACCGGCTCGGGCTTGCGCGGGTCGCCCAGCGGCAGGTTCTTGGCCTTGTTGACGAAGCGCTTGACGAACTCGTCGGCAATCTTGTTGTCGACGATGATGCGCTCGGTCGACATGCAGATCTGGCCACTGTTGGCAAAGCAGCCGAAGGCGGCGCCATTCACCGCATCGTCGATGTCGGCGTCGTCCAGGATGACCATCGGTGCCTTGCCACCGAGCTCCAGCACCACCGGCTTGAGGTACTTGGCGCAGGTCATGGCGATGATCTTGCCGACCTTGGTGGAGCCGGTGAAGTTGACGCGCCGCACGGCCGGGTGCGCCACCATGGCTTCCACCACGGCGCCGGCATCAGCCGGTGCGTTGGTGATGTAGTTCACCACCCCGGGCGGGAAACCCGCGTCCTGCAGCGCCTCGATGATGAGCTGGTGCGTGCGCGGGCAATTTTCCGAACCCTTGAGGATGACGGTGTTGCCGCAGGCCAGCGGCGTGGCGATGGCACGCGTGGCCAGGATGATGGGCGCGTTCCACGGCGCAATGCCCAGCACCACGCCGGCCGGCTGGCGCACGCCCATGGCCAGCGAGCCCGGCACGTCGGACGGAATCACCTCACCGGCCACCTGCGTGGTCAGCGCGGCGGCCTCGCGCAGCATGCCGGCGGCCAGCATGCAGTTGAAGCCAGCCCACATGGCGGTGCCGCCAGTCTCGGCGCCCACGGCCTCGATGAACTGCGGTGTCTTGGCCTCCAGCGCATCGGCGGCTTTCAGCAGCAGCATGCGGCGCTCGGTCGGGCCGGTCTGGCTCCAGGTCTTGAAGGCTTCGGCGGCGGCATCGCAGGCCATCACGGCGTCGGCCGGCGAGGCTGCCGGGGCACGCGTGGCGACGGTGCCATCCAGGGGGTTGCGGCGCTCGAAGGTGGCACCGCGCTCGGCCGTCACCTTGAGGCCGTTGATGAGCATGGACATGTCGGACATGGTTTTCTCCTTGACTGAATCGGTTCGTTAAACAGGGGCGGTCTTCTTGCGGCGATGCACGGCATCGGCCGCAGTGGTCTTGTCGGCGGCGTCGGCGCCCAGATAGGCCTCGCGCACGACGTTGGAGCGCGCCAGCAGCTTGGCCGGGCCACTGGCCACCAGCACGCCGCGTTCCAGCACATAGCCGCGGTCGGCCACGGCCAGCGCCTTCTTCACGTTCTGCTCCACCATCAGCACCGTGGTGCCGGCGTCGGCAATGCGGCGGGCGATGCCCAGCAGCTCGTCCACCATGCGCGGCGCCAGGCCGAGCGAGGGCTCGTCCAGCATCAGCAGGCGCGGCTGGCTCATCATGGCGCGGGCCACGGCCACCATCTGCTGCTCGCCACCGCTCATGGTGCCGGCCAGCTGGCCGGCGCGCTCGCGCAGCTTGGGGAAATCGGCCATCACCTGCTCGATACGGCGGGTGCGTTCTGCCTTGCCCACCAGCCAGCCACCGAGCTCCAGGTTCTCGAGTACCGTCATCTGCGGGAACAACTGGCGCCCTTCGGCCACCAGCGTCACGCCGCCTTGCACGATCTCGTGCGTCTTCTCGGGCAGGTCGTCGCCGTTGAGCAGCACCATGCCGCTGCGCGGGATCAGGCCCATCAGCGCCTTGAGCAAGGTGGTCTTGCCGGCACCGTTGGGGCCGAGGATCACCGTCAGGCCGGGCTTCACTTCAAACCGCAGGTCACGCAGCACCAGGAAGGCGCCGTAGCCGGCACTCAGGCCCCGCACCTGCAGGTGGGCACGCTGCTGGTCACCCAGCACAAAAGGGGTATCGCGGTACCACATCATGCGGCCACCTCCTCGTCCTGCGGCTCGCTGCCGGGCTCGGCCATCTCGTCGCCCAGGTAGGCCTCGATCACCTCCGGGTTGCGCACCACGTTGTGCGGCGTGTCGTCGGCGATCTTGCGGCCCTGGTGCAGCACGATGACGCGCTCCACATGACGCAGCAAGGTGGTCACCGCGTGCTCGATCCAGATCACGGTCAGGTCCAGCTCGTCGCGCAGGCGGCGGATCAGGCGTGCCATCTCCTCCACCTCGGCCTCGGTCAGGCCGGCGGCCACTTCGTCGAGCAGCAGCAGCTTGGGACGTGTGGCCAGGGCCATGCCGATCTCCAGCAGGCGCTGCTGCGAGGGCGTGATGGCCGCCGCCGGCAAGGCCGCCTGCTCGGACAGGCCGATCAGCGCCAGGATGCTGGTCGCGTCGCGCAGCGCCCAGGGCACGTCCACCTCGTCACCCCAGAACAGGTACTTGCGGCGGCGCTTGCCGGCAAACTTGAGGCCGAACTCGATGTTGGCCGCCACCGGCATGTCGGCAAACACGCGCGGCGTCTGGAAGGTGCGCGCCACGCCATGCGCGGCAAAGCGGTGCGGGCCGCGCCCGGTGAGGTCACGGCCATGCGCCGCCAGCCGCCCGGAGGTGGGGGCGAGCACACCCGAGATGGCATTGAAGAACGTGGTCTTGCCGGCGCCGTTGGGGCCGATGATGCCCACCAGTTCACCGGGCGTGAAATTGGCGCTCACCGCATCCACGGCGACCAGACCACCGAAGCGCACGGTCACGTTGTGCGCCTCCAGCAAGGGGGTTGCCTGCTCAGACAAAATGACTCTCCTTCTCGCGGCGCTTGGCGCGCTGCTTCTCGCGTTCCTTCTCGCCGCTGAGTTCGCGCTTCAGATCCTTGGCCCAGTCGCGGGTGTCGTTCCACCAGCTCTTGAACGTGGCCCAACGCAGGGACGCCAGGCCCCCCGGCAGGTAGAGCACGCACAGGATGAGCAGCAGGCCGAGCGACATCAGGTAGATCTGCGGAAACTGCAGGCGCAGCGACTCGGCCAGCACGCTGAAGATGATGGCCGCCAGCAGAGGCCCCCACAGCGTCAGCACACCGCCGATCAGCGTGATCAGCACGGTCTGGAAGCCGATGAAGGGGTTGAACACGGTGTGCGGGTCGATGTAGGTCCAGCGCACCGCCATGGCAGCGCCGACGGCACCGGCAAAGGCGGCCGTGAGTGCAAAGCCGGCGATCTTGACCAGACGCGTGTTCACGCCCAGGGTCTGGGCGCGCTGCTCGTCGGCACCGATGCCCATCAGCGCCAGGCCGAAGCGCGTGCGGCGCACCCAGATGGACACCGCCACCGCCAGCACGGCCAGCGCCAGCACGGTGAGGTAGATCACCTGGTTCTCCGGCACCACCGTAAGCACACGCCCCACGGTGCCGGTGACCGACTTCTCGAAATAGGTCACGGCATGCAGGAT
>CALRMF020000086.1:0-9869 GCA_943369035.1 Curvibacter sp. AEP1-3 | reverse complement strand
CGCGCAGGCCCCAGGCGGGCACGACGCAGTTGACCTGATCTTTCAGTGCCGCAACTTGCGGCGCCCAGACGGCGGCGTCGCAGTTCAAACCCGGAAGCAGCATCAAGGTGGTGGCCATGGTCAGAAGACCTCCGTGTCGACTTCGCGGTTGCTCTGCTCGCTGTAGCGGTTGCCCACCACCGTGCGCTGGTTGATGACGCTCTCCACCTTGGCCATGGTCTCGGGGCTCAACTTCACATCGGCGGCGGCCACGTTCTCGGCCAGGTGCTCCAGGCTGGTGGTGCCGAAAAGCGGGATGACGTTGCTGTCCTTGTGCAGCAGCCAGGTCAAGGCCAGCTGGGCCGGGGTGCAGCCGGCCTCGGCCGCCACTGCTTCAAAGGCCGGCAACAGCTTGAGGTTGCCGGCGTAGTTGGCGGGCTCGAAGCGCGGCATGCCGTGGCGGATGTCCTTGGCGTCCAGGGCTCCCACGTCGCGCAGCTTGCCGCTGAGAAAACCGCGCGCCACCGGACTGAACGCCACAAAGCTGATGCCCAACTCGCGGCAGGCCTGCAGCACGGCGATCTCGGGGTTGCGCGTCCAGAGCGAGTACTCGGTCTGCACGGCGGCCAGCGGGTGCACGGCATGGGCCTTGCGGAGGGTAGCGGCGGACACTTCACTCAGACCGATGCTGCGCACCAGGCCGCGCTCCACCAGGCGCGACAGCTCGCCCACGCTATCTTCGATCGGCACCTTCTTGTCCCAGCGGTGCAGGTAGTAGAGGTCGATGACGTCGGTGCCCAGGCGGCGCAGGCTGTCTTCGCAGTTCTGGCGGATGGCTTCGGGCCGGCCGTCGATGACGCGCTTGAGGCCGTCCGGGAACTGCACGCCGGCCATGCCGCCCTTGCTGGCGAGCACGATCTCGCTGCGGTAGGGCTTGAGCACACGGCCGACCAGTTGCTCGTTGACGCCGAAGCCGTACAGGGCCGCGGTGTCGAAGTGGGTGATACCGGCATCGAGCGCGGCCAGCAGCACGCGCTCGCCATGCTCCGGCGCGGGCGGCACGCCGTAGGCGTAGCTCAGGCTCATGCAGCCGAAGGCGAGTGCCGAGACTTCGAACGGACCGAGTTTTCTTTGTTGCATGGTTGGCTGTCCTCGTAAACGCAAAAAGGGGTCAGAGCACACAAGCGCTAAGCGCTTGGTGATCCGACCCCATTCTGCTTGTTGGCGATCAGACCAGTTGTTGTTCCAACTGATGAAGAACCTGGTAGCACGGCAGCACTTGCGCCACGCTGGCGTTGGGCTCGCGGCCTTCGCGGATGGCGGCGAAGAACTCACGGTCCTGCAGCTCGATGCCATTCATGGAGACATCGACCTTGCTGACGTCGATCTTCTCGTCCTTGCCGTTGAACAGGTCGTCATAGCGGGCGATGTAGGTCGCGGTGTCGCCGATGTAGCGGAAGAAGGTACCCAGCGGGCCGTCGTTGTTGAACGACAGGCTCAGTGTGCAGATGGCACCGTTGGCGGCCTTGAGCTGGATGGACATGTCCATGGCGATGCCCAGCGTCGGGTGGATCGGGCCCTGGATGGCGTTGGCCTTCACGATGGGGCTGCCGGCCTGGTAGGCGAACAGGTCTACGGTGTGGGCGGCGTGGTGCCACAGCAGGTGGTCGGTCCAGCTGCGCGGCTGGCCCAGCGCGTTCATGTTGGTGCGGCGGAAGAAATAGGTCTGCACGTCCATCTGCTGGACGTTGAACTCACCGGCCTGGATCTTCTTGTGCACGAACTGGTGGCTGGGGTTGAAGCGGCGGGTATGGCCGCACATGGCCACCAGGCCTTTTTGCTTCTGCAGGGCGACGACTTCCTCGCCCTCCTTGAGCACGTCACACAGGGGGATTTCCACCTGCACGTGCTTACCGGCCTCCAGGCAGGCCTTGGCCTGCGCTGCGTGCATCTGGGTGGGGGTGCACAGGATGACGGCGTCGACTTCCTTGAGCGCCAGGCTGTCGGCCAGATCGGTGGTGACGTGCTTGATGCCGTACTTGTCGGCCACTTCCTTGGTCTTCTCCAGGTCGCGGCTGATGAGGGAGACGACTTCGACGTCGGGGATGTTCTTGATGCCGTCGAGGTGCTTGATGCCGAAGGCACCGGCGCCGGCCAGGGCTACTTTGATGGTCATGATGAGGTTCCTTTAGTCAGTTGAGGACAGAGCGGGCGCTTCGCGCTGCGGTCTGTCCCGCAAAGTCACTGGTTTTCCAGAATGAGGTGGCCCACGGCGGTGTTCGACGCGGGCACATGGTAGAAGCGGTGCGCGACCTTGGGCGCCGGGCCGGTGCCGGCCACGTCGCTCATGGCGCCGCGGGCGATGAGCCACATCACGAGCTCGATGCCCTCGGAGCCGGCTTCGCGCACGTACTCGATGTGCGGCACTTCGGCCAGGCCAGCGGGATCGGCAATCAGGCGGTCGAGGAAGGCGTTGTCCCATTCCTTGTTGATCAGGCCGGCGCGCGGGCCCTGCAGCTGGTGGCTCATGCCGCCGGTGCCCCAGATCTGCACCTTGAGCGGCTGGTCATAACTCTCCACCGCGCGGCGGATGGCCTGGCCGAGCTGGAAGCAGCGCTTGCCACTGGGCACCGGGTACTGCACCACGTTGACAGCGAACGGAATCACCGGGCAGGGCCAGGCCTGCGGCTGGCCGCACATCACCGACAGCGGCACGGTCAGGCCATGGTCCACATCCATCTTGTTGACGATGGTGAGGTCGAAGTCCTGCTGGATGACCGACTGCGCAATGTGCGAGGCCAGGTCCGGATGGCCGATGACCTTGGGCACCGGACGCGGGCCCCAGCCCTCGTCGGCCACAGCGAACTCGGCCGCGGTGCCGATGGCGAAGGTGGGGATCATGTCCAGGCTGAAGGCGGTGGCGTGGTCGTTGTAGACCAGAAAGATCACGTCGGGCGTGTTGTCCTTCATCCACTGCTTGGAGAAATCGTAGCCGGCAAAGACCTTCTGCCAGTAGGGCTCCTGGGTCTTGCCGAGGTCGAGCGCGGCGCCGATGGCCGGCACGTGCGAGGTGTAGACGGATGCGGTGATCTTGGCCATGTCAGGCGCTCTCTTTCTTGCCAGCTTTGCCTTGGGGTTGACGATGGGCCTGGGCGTCGCCGTCTTCGCCGACGTAGCGATTGCCCTCGGGGGAACGGCCGCCGCCGACCATCATGTCGCGGTACTCTTCCTCGGTCATGCCGGTCATGGAGCCGGCCATCTGCTGGAAGCTCTTGCCGTCGGTGGAGCCGATCTTGGCCAGGAAGTAGATGTTGCCGCCCAGGGCGATGCAACGGTTGAGGTCGCGCGCCAGCACGGCCTGCTTCTGCTCTTCGGTCATGGCCCACTCATCCAGGTAGGCGCGCTCGTTGGCCTTGAAGCGGGCGCGGTTCTCGGCCTTCATCAGGCTCATGCAGAACTGGTTGAGCCAGTAGCCCTTGCGGCTCTGCTCGGCGTCGAAGATGGTCGTGCCGGGCACGTCCAGGTAGGGTTTTTCGAGCGACATAGGTTTCTCCAATCGGTTGAGGGCCGCCCGAGGGCTGCCCTGCACATTACTTGGCCACTTCCTCCGGCCAGTACAGACGCATGGGATTGTCCACCAGCAGCTTCTTCTGCAGCTCGGCCGTGGGCGCGATGTGCGGGATGAAGTCCACCAGCAGACCGTCGTCGGGCATGTGGTCCTTCAGATTCGGGTGCGGCCAGTCGGTGCCCCACAGCACGCGGTCGGGGAACTCCTGCACGATGCGCTTGGCAAACGGCACCACGTCCTTGTACGCCGCCTGCTCGCCGTTCAAGGCCTTCGGCCCGCTGACGGACAGGCGCTCAGGGCAACTCACCTTGCTCCACACGTTCTTGTGCTCGCGCATGAACTTGACGAACAGCTCGAACTCCGGGCCGTCGATGGGCTTGCTCACGTCGGGGCGGCCCATGTGGTCCACCACCACGGTGGTGGGCAGCGCGGTGAAGAAGTCCCACAGCTCGGGCAGATCCACCGCCTCGAAGTAGATCACCACATGCCAACCCAGCTTGGCGATGCGGCCGGCAATCTCCATCAGCTCGTCCTTGGGCGTGAAGTCCACCAGGCGCTTGACGAAGTTGAAGCGCACGCCGCGCACACCAGCGGCGTGCAGGGCCTGCAGCTCTTCATCGGTGACGCTGCGCTTGACGGTGGCCACACCGCGCGCCTTGCCGCCGGAGGCCAGGCAGGCGTCGACCATGGCGCGGTTGTCGGCACCGTGGCAGGTGGCCTGCACGATCACGTTGCGCGCAAAACCCAGGTGATCACGCAGCGCGAACAGCTGCGCCTTGCTGGCGTCGCACGGGGTGTACTTGCGTTCCGGGGCGTAGGGGAATTCGGCACCCGGGCCGAAGACGTGGCAGTGCGCATCGACGCTGCCGGCGGGCAGCTGGAAGCGCGGTTTGCTCGGGCCGGTGTACCAGTCCAGCCAGCCGGCGGTTTTCTCGAAGGGCCCAGAGGTAGGTTTGCTCATCGTGTCTCTCGTCGTTCTATGTGTCCAGGGGTGGCGTTCAGTCGATGTACTTCAGGCCCAGCTTTTCCAGCGGCTCGCGGAACTTGTACATGTCCAGGCCCAGCACGCCGGCGGCCAGCTTGGCGCGCTTCTCGCCTTCGTTGGCTTCGCGCGCCTCGGCGGCGTCAGCCACCTTCTGTGCCTCGGCGGCGTTGACGACGACCACGCCGTCGTCATCGGCCACGATGGCGTCGCCCGGGTTGACGATCATGCCGGCGCACACCACGGGGACGTTGACGGAACCCAGCGTGGCCTTGATGGTGCCCTTGGCGCTGATGGCCTTGCTCCAGACCGGGAAGTCCATGGCCTTGAGTTCGGCCACGTCACGGCAACCGCCGTCGATGATCAGGCCGCGGGCACCACGGGCCTTGAAGGAGGTTGCCAGCAGGTCGCCGAAAAAACCATCGGTGTTGGGCGCGGAGAGCGCCGCCACGACGATGTCGCCGGGCTGGATCTGCTCGGCCACCACGTGCAGCATCCAGTTGTCGCCCGGGTGCAGCAGCACGGTCACGGCGGTGCCGGAGATCTTGGCGCCGGAATAGATCGGGCGCATGTAGGGCTGCATCAGGCCGACACGGCCTTGCGCCTCATGCACGGTGGCCACACCGTACTTGCCCAGTTTTTCGACTGCGGCCTTGTCGGCGCGCACGATGTTGCGTTTGACGATGCCCAGGGGTCCGTTGATGCTCATGATGGTGTCCTCTGTAGGAGTTCTTGAATTCGTTGCAGGCGCTCAGCGGCCCTTGGCCTTGAGCTGTGCGTCCAGGCGCGGGAACACGCGGCGCGCGTTGCCCTCGTAGACCTTGTAGCGCTGCTCGTCATTGAGGTTGGCGGTGGCCTGGATGTAGCGCTTGGTGTCGTCGTAGTAGGCGCCGGTCTCGGGGTCGATGCCGCGCACGGCACCGATCATCTCGGAGGCGAACAGGATGTTGTCCACCGGGATCACTTTGGTCAGCAGGTCGATGCCCGGCTGGTGGTAGACGCAGGTGTCGAAGTAGATGTTCTTCAGCAGGTGGTCTTGCAACAGCGGCTTCTTCATCTCCTGCGCCAGGCCGCGGTAACGGCCCCAGTGGTAGGGCGCAGCACCGCCGCCGTGCGGGATGATGAACTTCAGCGTCGGGAAGTCCTTGAACAGGTCGCCCTGGATCAGCTGCATGATGGCCGTGGTGTCGGCGTTGATGTAGTGCGCACCGGTGGTGTGGAAGCAGGCGTTGCAGCTGGTCGAGACGTGGATCATCGCCGGGATGTCGTACTCGACCATCTTTTCGTAGATGGGGTACCAGTGCTTGTCGTACAGCGGCGGGCTGGTCCAGTGGCCACCGGAGGGATCGGGGTTGAGGTTGATGCCGACGTTGCCGTATTCCTTGACGCACTTCTCCAGTTCGGGGATGCAGGTCTTGGGGTCGACACCCGGGCTCTGCGGCAGCATGGCCGCCGGCACGAAGTTGTCGGGGAACAGCTGGCTGACGCGGTAGCACAGCTCGTTGCAGATCGCGGCCCAGGTGCTCGACACATTGAAGTCGCCGATGTGGTGCGCCATGAAGCTGGCGCGCGGGCTGAAGATGGTGAGGTCGGAACCGCGCTCTTTCATCAGGCGCAGCTGGTTGGTCTCGATCGTCTCGCGCAGCTCGTCGTCGCTGATCTTCAGGTCGGCCACCTTCGGCATGAGCGCCGGGTCCTTGATGCCGGCGATCTGCTGGTTGCGCCAGTTCTCCAGCGCCTTGGGCGCGGTGGTGTAGTGGCCGTGGCAGTCGATGATCATGGGGTTTTTCATGGAAGTCTCCTGGGAATCAAATTCGGTTCATGCCGGGTCCATGCCCTGGCGACGCTTGGCCTCGGCCGCTTCGGGGGAGGCCATGTAGGCCAGCATGGCGTGCACCGCGTCGGCCTGCTGGCTGCCGGCGCAGACGCCGGCCGAGAAGGTGGTGGTGATCTGGATCGCCGGCGGCAGCGGCCCCACGACGGTGATGCCCTCGAGGTTGATGAGTTCGCTCAACTGCTGGAAGCCGAGCTCGACCTCGCCCTTGGCCACCAGTGACCCAACCGGAATGCCCGGCGCCGGCGTGACGATGCGGTCCTTGATCTGCTCGGCTATACCCCAGCGCTCGAACAGCTTGGCCAGTGCCACGCCGCTCGGGCCGGTGGAGTAGCTCACGCTGCGCGCGGCCAGCACGGCGGCACGCACCGCGTCTTCGCTCGAAATATCGGGCTGGGCCGCGCCGGCGCGCACCGCCACGGCCACGCCCGAATGCACCAGATCCACACGCCCCGGCAGCACCTGGCCGGAGGCGATCAGCTTGTCGATGGCGTCGGACGCCAGGATGACGACATCGAAGGCCTCGCCAGCCTGCACGCGCTTGGCCGCATCGACCCCGCCCACCGATTCGATGTGCACCGACTGCCCGGTCTGGCGCTGGAAATTCGCCACCAGGTCTGCCAGAACCTGGCGCGTGGCCATGGACGAAATGCCTTTGATCTGCGTGCTCATGAGGGGTCGGAAAGGAAAGGCGGAATACTGATCTGTTTTTGTCAATTTGGATACTGATTGTCGTGAGGCAGCGCCGGGATTCCAAGGCAGCGGCCTCACTAGCAGGTATCACATTTCGGCATAATGCAAGCGAAGCTATCCCCCAAAACATGGACCTGAAACAACTCGAGTATTTCGTGCGCGTGGCCGAGCTGGGCAGCTTCACCCGCGCCTCCAGCGTGCTGGACGTCGCCCAGCCGGCGCTGAGTCGCCAGGTACGCCTGCTGGAGGTGGAACTGCGGCAAAACCTGCTGCTGCGCAACGGCCGTGGTGTCACCACCACCGAGGCTGGCAAGCTGCTGCTGGAACACGGCCGCGGCATCCTGCACCAGGTGGCGCGGGCGCGGGAAGACCTGGGCCGGGTGCGCGGCGCCCTGGCCGGCCGGGTGGCGGTGGGCCTGCCGCCCAGCATCGCGAAGATGATGACGGTGCCGCTGACGCGCGAGTTCCGCAAGCGCCTGCCGAATGCGGCGCTGTCCATCAGTGAAGGGCTGACGATTTCCCTGCAGGAGGGACTCCAGACCGGCCGGCTGGACATCGCCCTGCTCTACAACCCCGCCCCCAGTCCGGAGCTGGAAACCCAGCCACTGCTGGAGGAGGACCTGTTCCTGATCGGCCCGCGTGACGGGCACACCAAGGCACAACCGGCTGAAGTCAGCCTGAAGGAGGTGAGTGCCCTGCCGCTGGTGATCCCGAGCCGGCCCAACGCCATCCGCATGGTGGTGGAAACCGAGATGGCCGGCATCGGCTGCAAGCCGGACATCATCCTGGAGATCGACGGTGTGGCGGCCATCCTGGATCTGGTGGCCGACGGCGCGGGCCATGCGATCCTGCCGCGCTATGCACTGGCCACGTCCGCCCACCCGGAGGCCTACACCGCCCGCCCCATCGTCAAGCCCCGGCTCAGCAGCAAGCTGGCACTGACCACGGCCGCTGGCCGCACCACCACCATGACACAGCAGGCCATGCTGGAGTTGATTCGGGAGGTGGCCGGCGAGGTGTTCGGCCCGTCCGAGCGGGCGGCACAATAACGCACCCTCTGAGACACCATGGCAACTGACAAGCAATTTACCCTGGCCGGCGTGATGGGCTGGCCGGTGGCGCACTCGCGCTCGCCCGCCATCCACAACCACTGGATCCACCACTACGGCCTCAACGGCAGTTACGTGCTGCTGCCGGTGCAACCGGAGCGGCTCGGCGATGCCGTACGCGGCCTGCGCGCGCTGGGCTTTGCTGGCTGCAACATCACCATCCCGCACAAGGTGGCCGCCATGGCGCTGATGGACCGCGTGGACCCGCTGGCGGCACGCATCGGCGCCATCAACACTGTGGTGGTGGAAGCCGACGGCACCTTGAGCGGCTACAACACCGATGCCTTTGGCTACATCCAGAGCCTGCTCGATGCCCAGCCCGACTGGCGCGCCGACGCCGGCCCCGTCACCGTGCTGGGCGCCGGTGGTGCCGCCCGCGCCATCCTGGTCGCGCTGGCTGAGCGCGGCGCCAAGGACATCCGCCTGTGCAACCGCAGCCTGGACAAGGCCGAGGCCCTGGCGGCCGAATTCGGCGCACCGATCCGCGCCGTGCCGTGGGAACAGCGCGCCGAGGCGCTGGACGGCTGCGCGCTGCTGGTCAACACCACCAGCCTGGGCATGAAGGGCCAGGACGCGCTGGAACTGTCGCTGGACAAGCTGCCCACCCACGCGCTGGTGTCGGACATCATCTATGTGCCGCTGGAGACACCGCTGCTGGCCGCCGCGCGCCAGCGCGGCAACCCGACCGTCAACGGCCTGGGCATGCTGCTCAACCAGGCGCGGCCGGCGTTCGAGCGCTGGTTCGGCGTCATGCCGGAGCTCACGCCGGAGCTGCGGCGTGCCATCGAGACCACGCTGTGAACGAACGCCTGCGGCGGCGCAGCGTCCTGCTGGGCGCCCTGGCGGCGCCGCTGCTCGGCCCCTCTGCCCTGGCCCAACCGGCCGCCACCTACCCCGTGCGGCCCCTCCGGCTGGTGGTGCCCTTCACGCCCGGCGGCAGCTCCGACATCCTGGCGCGGGCCCTGGGCCAGGAACTCGGCAAGACCTGGGGACAGTCGGTGGTGATCGAGAACGTGCCCGGAGCCGGTGGCGCCCTCGGCGCCGACCGTGTGGCCAAGGCGGCGCCGGACGGCTACACGCTGCTGATGGGCCACATCGGCACGCTGGCGGTGAACCCGTTGATCTACCCGCGCCTGCCCTACGACCCGGTGAAGAGTTTCACACCAGTGGCCTGGATGGCCAACGTGCCCAATGTGCTGGTGGTGCATCCCTCGGTGCCGGCGCGCGCGCTCAAGGAGCTGGTGGCCTTGGTCAAGGCACGGCCGGGCCAGCTCAACTACAGCTCGGGCGGCAATGGCAGCGCCGCGCATCTCGCGATGGAGTACCTCAAGCTGCAGAGCCAGACCTTCATGGTGCATGTGCCCTACCGCGGCGCGGCACCGGCGGTGCAGGATCTGGTGGCCGGACAGGTGCAGCTGCTGTTCACCGGTGCGCCAGTGCTGCTGCCTTTCATCAAGTCGGGCCAGCTGCGGGCACTGGCCGTCTCCAGCCGCCAGCGGCTCGAGGTGCTGCCGACGGTGCCGACCGTGGCTGAAAGCGGTTACCCCGGCTTCGAGGCCGACCAGTGGTATGGCGTGGTGGCCCCGGCCGGCACACCGGCCGACATCGTGCGCAAGCTCAATGCGCAGATCAACCAGGCGCTGGGCAGCCCCGCGTTGAAGGTCCGCCTGCAGAGCGAGGGCGCGGTCGCCATGCCGAACTCGC
>CALRMF020000085.1:0-9921 GCA_943369035.1 Curvibacter sp. AEP1-3 | reverse complement strand
GCGCCCGGGCATGGTCACATCATGCAGGAAATCACCCGCCGCGGCATAGGCCGCATAGCCGGGGTCTCGCACCAGGTTGCCGAAGTGCTGCAGCAGATCACGCTGGGATTCCAGGCCGAAATGCCCGGCCGCGGTCTGGTTGAACCACTCGATGCGCCCCTGAGCATCAAGCAGCACCACGCCATTCGGCGACGCCTGCAACGCAGCCAGGAAGTCCTGCAGACGTGCATCGCTCTCGCGAATCTGCTGCTCGCGCGCCCGCACCAGGCGACGCGCCCGGTCCACCACCTCGCCCCACAGGCCGTGCTTGAGCGGCACATCCGATACGTCGCCTCGGCGCAGCCACTGCAAGGCGCGCAGGCCGCGCAGGAAATCCACCAGCACCCAGAGCAGGCCGGCGCCCAGCATGCCGGCCAGCGCACCCCGGATCTGCAGCGCCTCAGGCGCCAGCCAGGCGCCGCCGACACCGCCCAGGCACTGGATCAGGAAAAAGGAAAGTAGCCGCAGGAACATGTTGCCAACGCAGGGCGGCGCCGCAGGGCTGCCTCAGTCGCGCGTTGCCGCGCTGAGGGCTGCTACCGGCTGCGCCGTGAAGCGATAACCCGCACCGCGCACCGTCTCCACCATGGCCGCTGCCTCGCCCAGCGCCTCGCGCAGGCGTTTGACATGCACATCCACCGTGCGTTCCTCGATGAAGACGTGGTCGCCCCAGACCTTGTCCAGCAGCTGGCCGCGGCTGTGCACGCGTTCGGCATGGCTCATGAGGAACTGGAGCAGCTTGAACTCGGTCGGACCCAGGCGCAACGGCTGCTCACGAAAGCTCACGCGGTGCGTGGTCGCGTCCAGCGTCAGCTCGCCGACCGTCACGGCACCACCGCTCTGCTCCGGCGCGCGCCGGCGCAGCACGGCGCGGATGCGCGCCAGCATCTCCTTGGTGGAGAAAGGCTTGGCCATGTAGTCATCGGCGCCGGCATCCAGGCCAGCCACCCGGTCCGCTTCATCGCCGCGGGCAGTCAGCATGATGATCGGCACCGCCTTGGTACGTGCATCGGCACGCCAGCGCTTGGCCAGCGTCAGACCGCTTTCCCCCGGCAGCATCCAGTCGAGCAGGATGACATCGGGCAGCACGGCATCGAGCTCGCGCTGGGCGCTGTCGCTGTCCATGGCCCAGGTCGGGCGGAAGCCGTTGTGCCGCAGATTGACGGCGATGAGCTCGGCAATCGCCGGTTCGTCCTCGACGATCAGGACCGCAGGCTGATGCTTCATTTCAGGACGGATTCGATCTCTTCGATGGAGGCGTGACGCACGTCCGCACCCTTGACGATGTAGATGATGAGTTCGGCGATGTTCTTGGCATGGTCGCCGACGCGCTCGATCGCCTTGGCCAGGAACAGCAGGTCCAGGCTGGGCGAGATCATCCGAGGGTCTTCCATCATGTAGGTGATGAGCACGCGCATGAAGTTGTCGAACTCCTTGTCGATCAGGTCGTCTTCCTTCAGGATGGAGACGGCGGCCAGCGTGTCCAGGCGCGCAAACGCATCCAGTGCCTTGCGCAGCAGGCCGGAGGCCAGATCGGCCGCCACGCGCAGCTCGGAGGCTGGTAGCGCCCGCGGCGTGCCGCTCTGGATGATGGACAGCACCATGCGCGCCATCTTCTCGGCCTCGTCACCCGCTCGCTCCAGATTGGCCGTGGCCTTGGAGACGGCGATCAGCAGGCGCAGGTCCCGCGCCGTCGGCTGGCGACGGGCAATGATCGACGAGATCTCGTGGTCGATCTCGACCTCCATGGCGTTGACGCGCGCCTCGGTGGTGATGACCTGGTGTGCCGCCTCGGCATTGAACTGGCCCAGTGCATGAATGGCCTGCTGGACCTGGGACTCGACCAGGCCGCCGAGTTCCATGACGCGGCTGGAAACCGTATTGAGTTCGCTGTCGAACTGGGTGGAAAGATGTTTTTCGGGCATGTGCCTGCTCCTCAGCCGAACCGGCCAGTGATGTAGTCTTCCGTTTCCTTGCGCGTGGGCTTGAAGAACATCTGCTCGGTGGAGCCGAACTCCACCAGATCGCCCAAGTACATGTAAGCGGTGTAATCGCTGCAGCGGGCCGCCTGCTGCATGTTGTGCGTGACGATCACCACGGTGTAGTCGTCCTTGAGTTCGGTGATCAGCTCTTCGATCTTCGCGGTGGAGATCGGGTCCAGCGCCGAGCAGGGCTCGTCGAGCAGAATGACCTCGGGCTTGATGGCAATGCCACGCGCAATGCACAGGCGTTGCTGCTGGCCGCCCGACAGGCTGGAGCCGCTCTGTTTTAGCTTGTCCTTGACCTCATTCCACAGCGCCGCCTTGCGCAGCGCCCATTCGACGCGCTCTTCCATGTCGGTGGCATTGAGCGACTCGAACAGCTTGATGCCGAAGGCGATGTTGTCGTAGATCGACATCGGGAACGGCGTCGGCTTCTGGAACACCATGCCGACCTTGGCGCGCAGCAGGGCCACGTCCTGCTTGCTGGTCAGCAGGTTCTCGCCGTCGAGCAGCACTTGCCCTTCGGCCCGCTGGTCCGGATAAAGCTCGAACATGCGGTTGAACACGCGCAGCAGCGTGGACTTGCCGCAGCCGGACGGGCCAATGAAGGCCGTGACCTTGTTTTGCGGAATGTCCAGGTTGATGCCCTTGAGGGCGTGAAACTTGCCGTAATAGAAATTCAGATCACGGACCGCGATCTTCGCTGCGGGCGTTTCGGCAGGTGTGGTGTTTTCCATGGGTTGCCTTGGGTGGAATTCGCTGACGTACATGGGCTCAGTCCTTGTGCCGCGTCAGTACACGCGCCAGGATGTTGAGGCCGAGCACAGTGATGGTGATCAGCAGCACGCCGGCCCAGGCCAGCTGCTGCCAGTTCTCATACGGACTCATCGCAAACTTGAAAATGACAACCGGCAGGCTGGCCATCGGGTCGTTCAGGTTGGAAGTCCAGAACTGATTGTTCAGTGCGGTGAAGAGCAGCGGCGCTGTCTCGCCGGAGATGCGAGCCACCGCCAGCAGTACGCCGGTGACCACACCGGCGCGCGCGGCGCGCAAGGTGATGCTGGTGATGACCTTCCATTTCGGCGTACCCAGGGCGTAGGCCGCCTCGCGCAGGCCAGCCGGTATGAGCTGCAACATGTTCTCGGTGGTGCGAATCACCACCGGAATCACGATCAACGCCAGGGCCATCACGCCAGCCCAGCCGGAGAAGGTCTTGAAGCGTGCCACCACCACGGCATAGATGAACAGGCCAATGACGATGGAGGGCGCCGACAGCAGGATGTCATTGACGAAACGGGTGACCTCGGCCAACCAGCCCCTGGGGTCGTATTCAGCCAGGTAAATCCCGGCCATGATGCCGATCGGCGTGCCCACGAAGGTCGCCAGCAGCACCATGAGGAAGGAACCGTAGATCGCATTGGCGATACCACCCGCCTCATTGGGCGGCGGCGTGATCTGCGTCAGCGTGGCCCAGGCCATGCCGCCCATGCCCAGACGCAGGGTTTCCCACAGGATCCAGAACAGCCAGATCAGGCCGAAGGCCATGGCGCCGAGCGACAGCGCCAAGGCGATGATGTTGGTGCGCTTGCGCCGGGCATAAGCGGCGCGGCGGGTTTCTTCCAGTGCGTTCATGATTTGGCTCCCTCGCCCTTCTTGAGCTGCAGCAACAGCAGCTTGGACAGGGACAGCACAACAAAGGTGATGAAGAACAGCACCAGCCCGAGATAGATCAGCGACGCCTGGTGCAGCCCCGCCGAAGCCTCTGCAAATTCATTGGCCAGTGCCGAGGTGATGCTGTTGGCCGCCTGAAACAGGCTCAGCGAATCAAGCTGGTTCATGTTGCCGATGACGAAGGTCACCGCCATGGTTTCACCCAGTGCACGGCCGAGGCCCAGCATGATGCCGCCAACCACACCCGCCTTGGTGTAGGGCAGCACCACCTTGTAGACCACCTCCCAGGTGGTGGAACCCAGGCCGTAGGCAGATTCCTTGAGCAAGGGCGGCGTGACCTCAAACACATCACGCATCACGGCTGCAATGAAAGGAATGATCATGATGGCCAGGATGATGCCGGCCGACAGAATGCCGATGCCCACCGGCGGGCCGGACACCAGGGCGCCGAGGTAGGGCACTCCGCTCAAAAGGGACTGCAACGGGGTCTGCACGTACTTGGCCAGGATGGGGCCGAACACCAGCAGGCCCCACATGCCGTAGACAATGGACGGCACCGCCGCCAGCAGTTCAATGGCCGTGCCGAGCGGGCGCTTCAGCCAGGCCGGCGACATCTCGGTCAGGAAAAGGGCGATGCCGAAACTCACCGGCACCGCAATCAGCAAGGCGATCAGCGAAGTGGCCACCGTGCCGTAGATCATCACCAGACCGCCGAACTCCTCCTGCACCGGATCCCATACCGCATTGGTCAGGAAGCCGAGGCCGTAGCGCTCGATCGCAGGCCAGGCGCCATAGAGAAGCGAGAGCAAGATACCCGCCAGCAAGGCCAGAGTCACCCACACTGCTGCCTTGGCCAACAGACCGAAGACAGTATCAACCAGACGGCTGGCACGTAACGAAGTAGCAGTGGAGGGATGACTCATAGGCTTGCGCTGTCAGGGTTGCTGGGAGGATCAGTTGAACGAAACGGCCTTGCCGGAGGCGTCCTTGATCTGGCTCCAGGACTTCTCGATGGCGGCCTTCACGCTGGCCGGCATGGGCACGTAGTCCAGGTCGTCCGCCATCTTGTCACCGTTCTTGTAGGCCCAGGAGAAGAACTTCAGGGTGGCAGCGGCCTGAGCCGGCTTGTCCTGCACCTTGTGCATCAGGATGAAGGTCGCACCGGTCATAGGCCAAGCGTCCTTGCCATTCTGCTCGGTCAGGATCTGGTAGAAGCTCTTGGCCCAGTCGGCACCGGCGGCGGCGGCCTTGAAGGCGGTGTCGTCCGGCGACACGAAATTCCCGGCCTTGTTCTGCATCTGGGCGTAGACCATCTTGTTCTGCTTGACATAGGCGTACTCGACATAGCCGATCGAGTTGGGCAGGCGGCCGACGAAGGCTGCCACGCCTTCATTGCCCTTGCCACCGGCACCGGTGGGCCAGTTCACGGCAGTGCCTTCACCGACCTTCTCTTTCCACTCCGGGCTGACCTTGCTCAGGTAGTTGGTGAAGATGAAGGTGGTGCCGGAACCGTCAGCGCGGCGCACCGGGGCAATGGCCGCATCCGGCAGGTTCACGCCCGGGTTGATGGCCTTGAGCGCGGCATCATTCCATTTGGTGATCTTGCCCAGGTAGATATCGGCGATCAGCTTGCCGCTGAGCTTGAGCTGGCCCGGCGCGACGCCCTGAATGTTCACCACCGGCACCACGCCGCCGATGACGGTCGGGAACTGGATCTGGCCCTTCTTTTCCAGATCATCATCCTTCAGCGGCATGTCGGAAGCACCGAAGTCCACCGTCTTGGCATCGATCTGGCGAATGCCGGCACCGGAGCCAACCGACTGGTAGTTGATCTTGATGCCGGTAGCCTTGTTGTACTCGGACGCCCACTTGGCATACAGAGGGGCCGGGAAGGTCGCACCAGCACCCGTCACGTCCTGGGCGGCTGCCACGCCGGCACCGGCCAGCAGGGCCAACGCCGACAGGCTCACCAGGGCGTGTTTGAAAGTCGTTTTCATCTACTTGCTCCTTGAAGATAGGTGGTTTGAGAACCGAAAACGACTTTAAGAAGTTTTTATGTCAGGAATGTGACAAACGCAGACGCACCAGCACGCCGTCGGGTCACGATTTTGTCACGAATCAGTCAAGCGGATTTCATGGCCCCGTCACGAACCCCGGCTAGGCTGGCGCATGTACGCAGCGCGACCTTGGCGGCCCCTCCGGGACGTCTGCCCGGCCGGTGCTATGCTGCCGGCCAGCTTCAATTGACACCATGCAAAACGGAACCCGCCTTGCCGCCGTGGACCTCGGCTCGAACAGCTTTCGCCTCGAAATCGGCTATCTCGACCACGGCCAGATCCAGCGGACCGAATACCTGAAGGAAACCGTGCGCCAGGGCAACGGCCTGGACGAGAACCGTAACCTGTCGCGCCAGGCCATGCAGCGCGGCTGGGACTGCCTGGCCCGCTTCGGCGAGCGCCTGGCCGGTTTTCGCAAGCACCAGGTCCGGGCCGTGGCCACCCAGACGCTGCGCGAAGCGCGCAATCGCGACGAGTTCCTGACCCGCGCCACAGAGATCCTGGGCTTTCCCATCGACGTCATTTCCGGGCGCGAGGAAGCGCGACTGATTTACCAGGGCGTGGCCCACCTGCTGCCGCAGTCCGACGAGCGCCGCCTGGTGGTGGACATCGGCGGTCGCTCGACCGAGCTGATCCTCGGACAGTCGTACGCGGCCGAGGCCATGGAATCGTTCCGCGTCGGCAGCGTGGCCTGGTCGATGCGCTACTTTCCGGACGGCGTGTTCAGCGCACAGGCCTTCGAGACGGCTGAAGTGGCCGCCAAGGCGGTGCTGGACGAAGCCCTCAACACCTATGTGCCCGAGGCCTGGGATGTGGCCTACGGCTCCTCCGGCACCGTGGGCGCCGTGGGCGACATCCTGCTGCAGGCCGGCTGGCCACAGGACCAGGTGACGCGCGCCGGCCTGGACTGGCTGCTGGAGCGCCTGCTCAAGGCCCAGAGCGCCGACCGCGTGCGGCTGGAGGGCATGAAGGAAGACCGGCGCGCCGTCATCGGCGGCGGCGTCAGTGTGCTGCGCGCGGTGTTCGACCTGCTGGGCATCGAAACCATGCAGGTGGCCCAGGGCGCGCTGCGGCATGGTGCCCTTTACGACCTGCTGGACCGCGAGCATGAGCAGACCGACCAGCGCCATGCCAGCGTGCAGCGACTGGCCAGCAAGTTCAATGTCGACCAGGCGCAGGCCCAGCGCGTCAGCAAGGCGGCGCGCCAGCTGTTCCGGCAGGTTGCCGGCGAGTTCACCAACGGCGAACTGGAACGCCACCTGCGCAAGCTGGGCTGGGCCGCGCAGCTGCACGAGATTGGCAGCCAGATCTCGCACAGCGACTACCACAAGCACGGCGCCTACATCCTTGACAACGCCGACGCGGCGGGCTTCACCATGCCCGAGCTGCACCGCCTGAGCCTGCTGGTGCTCGGGCATCGCGGCAAGCTGCGCAAGCTGGAGGTGGATTTCGAGGACGATGTGTTCGTGCGGCAGCTGCTCGCCCTGCGGCTGGCCGTGCTGCTCTGCCATGCCCGGCGCGAGCCCGATCTGCAAGGGCTGCAGCTGGAGCGCATGGGCTCGCATGGCATGGCCTTGAGCTGCCGCCGTGGTTGGAGCGAGGCCTACCCGCAGTCGGCGCATCTGCTGCACGAGGAGCTGCTGGCCTGGCAAAAGACCCCTTGGACGCTGAGCTTCAGCGAACGCTGAAGTCGCCGGCTCAAGCCACCATCACGTCGCGGTCTGCGCGCACATACAGGCCGCCCCCCTTCATCTTGGCCTCGTGCTTGGCCAGTGCAGCTTGGGTCGCCACCTCCTCGGCATCGCGCAGGGCGGGGGGGCCGACCTGCACCGCGCCGATGGACAGCGTGGTGCAAGGGTAAAAACGCATCACGCCGTGACGGTCTTCGGCGTGGATGCCGCCGCACAGGCGCCCGGCCTCGTCGAACAGATCGCGCGCCTTGTGGGCGAATTCGCTGACGATCAGCTCGCAGCGCTGCCGCCAGTCCTCGCTCTGAAACAGGATCAGGAAGTCATCACCACCGACATGGCCGACGAAGTCGCGCTGCGGATCGGAATGCGCCACTGCCAGCCGTGCCAGCAGGCGAATCATCTCGTCGCCGCGCCAATAGCCGTAATGGTCGTTGAAGGGCTTGAAGTTGTTCATGTCCAGGTAGCAGGCCACGAATGGTGCCTTCCCGTCCAGCAGGCGCTTGATGTGCAGGCTGATCGGGATGTTGCCCGGCAGGAACGTCAGGGGATTGGCATGGCGGGCAGCCTCCAGCCGCAGCTCGGTGACCGAACGCACCAGCTGGTCACCCGTGCCCAGCCCGACGTAACGGCCGTTCTCGGTCACGATGAAGCCGTCGCTCAGGTAACGCTGGTCCTGCGAGGTCAGGATGCCGATCAGCTCGTCGATGTCGTGGTTGCGCTCGATCAGCCGCGGCTGCGGGTTGGCGTACTGCAGGCAGGACTTCTTGCCAAAGATCTCCCGGAAGTACATCGTGGCGTAGTGGTCCATGAAGATCTGGCGGTTGATGATGGCCACCGGCCGGCCGCCATCGACCACCGCCAGCGCATGCAGTTCGGGCCGCGCCAGCAGGAGGGTGGCCACCTCGTCGTTGCTGGTCGTCGGGCTGACGCAGGGCGCATGGATCAGCGACAGGTGGCGCAGGTGGCCCATGCGCGAGATGTGCCGCTGTTCCGGCATCACCGCCACCCGCGAGTCCTGCAGCACCTCCACCGCCTCATGGCGGATGGTCGGCAGCACGGCCTGGGCAGGCCGGCCGATGAAGTAACCCTGGCCGTAGGCCAGGCCCAGGTCGCGCAGCACGCGCAGGTCCTCGGCGTTCTCGATGCCCTCGGCCACTAGCGCAGTACCGAAGATGTCAGCGATCTGCATCAAGGCCTGCAGCGTCTTGAGGTTGTCCGCCTGGCCGCTGATGTTGCGGCTGAAGTACTTGTCGATCTTCACCAGGTCCGGCTTGATCTGCGACCACAGGCGCAGGCTGGAGCGGCCGTCACCGAAGTCGTCCAGCGCCAGCGCCAGGCCGGCATTGCGCAACTGCTGCACCACGTCGACCAGGGCCTGCATGTCGCTCACGCGTTCATGCTCGGTGATCTCCAGCACCACCATCCGCGGCGACACACCGAGGTCGCGCACGCACTTGCTGAAGCAGGCGCAGCCGCCCAGTTGCACCAGCTGGACCAGGGCATTGGCGCTGATGTTCAGGAACAGCCGTCCGGGTTGCCTGAGCTGCCCCCATTGCTTGAGCGCCGTGTAGATACAGAAAAACTCCAGCTCGTACAGCAGGCCTTCGGCCTGGGCCGCCAGCAGCAGCGTCTCCGCGCCGTGCAAGGCACTGTCAGCCGGACCGCGGATCAGCGCCTCGTGCGCATGGATGGCACCGTCCTTGAGGTCGGCAATGGGTTGGAACACGGCATGCAGGCCCTGCGTGCGCATCAGGCGCGCCAGCGGACCGCTGCCATGGACCACGTCCGGCAGCAACTCGCCACGCAGCAGGCAGATCGGATCGCTCATCTCGTTCAGCTCCCTGGCCGCCGCCGGCCAAGCCGCCACCAGCGCGTGCAAATCATTGTTCCGGCACACGCCGGCCTCTCCCATATCGATCACGCCACAACTGTGCCCACGCAAGATGTCATCTGCATGACGCCATCATGACATTCACATGACACGTAGCAACCCGTCACACCGGTGAGGTTGTGAGCCAGAAATTAACTATATAAACTGTTTATCCCATTTCAGCGAGGCCCACCTCATGGCAACCAGCAAGAAGACCGCCCCGACAAAAACCGCCAAGACTGCGAAAGCCGTCAAGACCGTGACCCGGAAAGCACCGACCGGCAAGAAGGCCACGCCGGTCCGCAAGGCTGCGCCGGCCGCCCCCGCCAAGCCCGTGAACGTGGTGGCAGAAGCCAAGGCCGGCAAGGCCAAGAAGCCCAAGTTGGTGCGCGACAGCTTCACCATCCCGAAGACCGAGTACGCGGTGCTGGACGAGCTGAAGCTGCGCGCCGCCAAGCTGGCGCACCCGGTGAAAAAAAGCGAACTGCTGCGCGCCGGCATCAAGGCGCTCAACGGCCTGTCGGATGCCGCCCTCCTCGCCGCGCTCAAGGCGGTGCCGTCGATCAAGACCGGCCGCCCCAGCAAGGCGTGACGGCCGGCCGGCACGCCGG
>CALRMF020000084.1:0-9933 GCA_943369035.1 Curvibacter sp. AEP1-3 | reverse complement strand
GGTCGAGCAGGACCGTGACTTTCAGCGCAAGCGCCGTGAGTTCCAGGAAGACCTGAACGCGCGCCGCAATGAAGAGCTACAGCAGGTCTTCGACCGTGCCAATCGCGTGGTCCGGCAGATCGCCGAAGCTGAGAAGTATGACCTGATCCTGCAGGAAGCGGTCTACATCAACCCCAAGCACGATATCACCGACAAGGTGATCAAGGCCCTGAACGGCGCCAAGTAAGATTTTGCGGGTACGGCGCGTGTGGCATTACGTCTAGGCACCATCGTTGAGGCGCTCGGGGGCGTGTTGCATGGTGACCCCGAGTTGCAGATACAGGCGCTGGCGCCCCTGGAGTCGGCGCAGCCGCAGGACCTGAGCTTTCTCAGCCATCCCAAATACCAGCAGCAACTGGCCTCCACGCGGGCTGGCTGCGTGATCGTCAATCCCCAGATGCAGCTCGCGGCACAGGCCCGCGGCGCCTGCATCGTGGCGGACAATCCCTATCTGTACTTTGCCCGTGTCACCCAGCTATGGCGGCGCTCGCAGCAGCGCTCCGTCGGGCCGAGGATTCATCCGAGTGCGGTGGTCGATCCCGACGCCCATGTGGATCCGTTGGCACAGATCGGACCGCTGTGTGTGGTCGAGCGCGGCGCCCGCATCGGCGCCCAGACCGTGTTGAAGTCGCGGGTGACCGTCAGCGAAGATTGCGTGATCGGTGAGCGTTGCATCCTGCATCCTGGTGTGGTGATCGGGGCCGATGGCTTCGGCTTCGCAAAGGACGGCGAGCGCTGGGAAAAAATTGAACAGCTGGCCGCGGTGCGCATCGGCAATGATGTCGAGATTGGCGCCAACACCTGTATCGACCGCGGCGCCTTGCAGGACACTGTGATCGAAGACGGCGTCAAGCTAGACAACCTGATCCAGATTGGCCACAACGTCAGGGTCGGCCGCAACACGGCCATGGCGGGTTGCGTTGGCGTGGCCGGCAGTGCCACCATCGGTGCCAACTGCACCATAGGCGGCAGCGCCGGCGTGCTGGGGCATCTCACGATTGCTGACAACGTGAACGTGTCGTCGTTCTCGCTCGTCACGCGCTCGATCAACAAGCCCGGCCATTACACCGGATTCTTCCCGCTGGAGGACAACGCCTCGTGGGAAAAGAATGCCGCCACGCTCAAGCAGCTCTCCACACTTCGCGAACGCGTGCGCGCGCTGGAAAAGGAATTGAAGGAAACAAAGACATGACGACGATGGACATTCACCAGATCCTCAAGAAGTTGCCGCACCGCTATCCCATTCTGTTGGTGGACCGCGTGCTGGAGGTGGAGAAGGGCAAGCGCATCAAGGCGATCAAGAACGTCACCATCAACGAGGACTTCTTCAACGGCCACTTCCCGCACCGCCCGGTCATGCCGGGCGTGCTGATGCTCGAAGCGCTGGCGCAGGCGGCGGCGCTACTGTCCTTCGAGACGTTGGGCGAGGCGCCGGACGAGAACACGGTCTACTACTTTGCTGGCATCGACGGCGCGCGCTTCAAGCGCCCGGTGGAGCCAGGCGACCAGCTCATCCTCGAGGTAGAGCTCGAACGTATGAAAGCCGGCATCTTCAAGTTCAAGGCCTGGGCCAGCGTGGGTGAGGAGCGTGCCGTGGAGGCCGAACTCATGTGCACCATGCGCAAGATTGCCTGAGGACGCGGCGTGGCGCAAATCCATCCGACGGCGATCGTCGACCCGAAGGCCGAACTGGACAGCACGGTCAGCGTCGGACCCTACACGCTCATCGGCCCGAATGTGAAGATCGGTGCGGGCACCAGCATCGCCTCGCACTGCGTGATCGAAGGCCACACGACGATCGGCCGCGACAACCGCGTCTACCAGTTCGTTTCACTCGGCTCGGACAACCAAGACAAGAAGTACCAAGGTGAACCCTGCGAGCTCGTGATTGGTGACCGCAATACCATTCGCGAGTACAGCACCTACCACATCGGCACGGTGCAAGGCGGCAGCATCACCCGCTTGGGCAACGACAACTGGATGATGGCCTACACCCACCTGGCGCACGACTGTCTGGTGGGCGACCATTGCATCTTCGCCAATAACACCCAGCTGGCTGGCCACGTGGTGGTGGGCGACTGGGTGATCCTGGGCGGCTTCACGGTGGTGCACCAGTTTGTGCGCATCGGTGCCCACAGCATGACGGGCATGTGCTCGCTGCTGTTCGGCGACCTGCCGCCCTTCGTGATGTGTCTGGGCCAGCCGGCCGAGGCGCGTTCGATGAACTTCGAAGGCCTGCGCCGGCGTGGTTTCACACCCGAGCGCATCAGCGCCGTCAAGGCCATGCACAAGGCGCTGTACCGCGACGGACTGACGCTGGAGCAGGCGCAGGCGCAGATCGCCACGCTGAGCGACCGTTATCCGGAGGCTGCGCCGGACGTGGCCCTGATGCAGGACTTCCTGGCGCAGACCACGTCGCAGCGTGGCATCGTCCGTTAACACCCATGGCTGCAGCGCCGATCACAGCAGCCAAACCCGCGGCGGCTGTGCCCGCCGCTGCCGCGTTGCGCCTGGCCATGGTGGCTGGCGAGACCTCGGGTGATTTGCTCGCCGGCTTGCTGCTTGACGGTGTGAAGGCGCGTTGGCCGGCGGTGCAGGCGGGCGGCATCGGCGGTGCCCAGATGATGCGCCGTGGCTTTGCGGCCTGGTGGCCGAGCGACAAGCTGGCGGTGCGTGGTTACGTCGAGGTGCTGCGCCATTACCGCGAGATCGTCGGCATCCGCACGCAGCTCAAGGAGCGACTGCTGTGCGAGCGGCCGGACGTCTTCATCGGCGTCGACGCCCCTGATTTCAATCTGGATCTGGAGCACGACCTGCGTGAGGCAGGTATCCGTACCGTGCACTTCGTCTGCCCCTCGATCTGGGCCTGGCGGCCGGAGCGCATCGAGAAGATCAGGCGCAGTGTCGACCATGTGCTGTGCATCTTTCCGTTCGAGGTGGAGCTGCTGGCAGAGCATGGCATCGCGTCCAGCTACGTCGGCCATCCGCTGGCGAACGTGATTCCCGCCGTCCCTGATAAGGCCGCGGCGCGCACGGCACTGGGCCTGACCGGCGAAGACACGGTGGTGGCCATCCTGCCGGGCAGCCGGCGTTCCGAAGTGCAGTACCTGGCTGAGCGTTTCTTTCGCGCTGCGGCCGTGTTGCAGCAGGCGCGGCCGGGCATCAAGTTTGTCGTGCCGGCCATCCCCAGCCTGCAGGCGCAGATCACCGAGGTGGCACGTCGCGCCGGCATGTCGGCGCACCTGCAGATCGTGGCCGGTCAGTCGCATACCGTGCTGGCCGCCTGTGATGTGACGCTGATCGCCAGCGGCACGGCCACGCTGGAGGCAGCATTGTTCAAGCGTCCCATGGTGATCGCCTATGCCATGCACTGGCTGAGTTTCCAGCTGATGCGGCGCAAGAAGCTGCAGCCCTGGATCGGCCTGCCCAACATCCTGTGCCAGGACTTCGTGGTGCCCGAGCTGATCCAGCACGAGGCGACGCCGCAGCATCTGGCGCAGGCTGTACTGCAGTGGCTCGACGCGCCGGAGCAGGTGCGGGCCCTGCAACAACGTTTTACCGCGCTGCATGACGAACTGCGGCGCGACACCCCCCGATTGGCTGCCGATGCGATCGCGCAAGTTCTTGCAGGCTGAGCAGGCCTCCTTCATGTGGGATACGCCCGGCCTGGTGGCCGGCGTGGACGAGGCTGGCCGCGGCCCGCTGGCCGGGCCGGTGGTGGCTGCGGCGGTGATCCTCGACGACCTGCACCCGATCCAGGGTCTGGCTGATTCGAAGAAGCTCACCGCCGCACGACGCGAGAAGCTCTACGACGAAATTCGCGCCAAGGCCTTGTGCTGCTCGATAGCCGAAGCCAGCGTCGAAGAGATCGACGAACTCAACATTCTGCAGGCCACCCTGTTGGCTATGCGTCGGGCGGTGGAGGGCCTGCGCCTGAAGCCGACCAAGGTGCTGGTGGACGGCAACCGCCTGCCGGTGCTGGACGTGCTGGCCGAGGCCATCGTCAAGGGCGACGCCAAGGTGCCGGTCATCTCGGCGGCGTCCATTCTGGCCAAGGTGCACCGTGACCGCTGGTGTGCCGAGTACGACCGCGAGTTTCCGCAATACGGCTTTGCGGCCCACAAGGGCTACGGCACGGCCGAGCACATCGCGGCGCTGCGCGAGCATGGTGCCTGTCCGCAGCACCGCAAATCCTTTGCGCCAGTGTCGGGAGTACTGCGATGAACCTGCCCGGCAGTGCGCAACACGTCACCTCGCGTGACAACCCGTTGCTCAAGGAGCTGCGGCGGCTGGCGCAGGACAGCACGGCCTACCGCAAGGCGGGCCGTTTCTGGGTCGAGGGTGATCACCTGTGCCGCGCCGCGCTGACGCGCGGCTGGCGGCCGGCCGTGGCCGTCTTTTCGGAGTCTTTTTGGGCTTCCGCACTCGAGCAGCTTGCGCAAGCCGCTATCAAAACCATAGTGATACCGGAGGCGTTGTTCGCCGGCATCAGCGGTCTGGAGTCGCCGGCCGGCATGGGCTATGTCTTCGAGTTGCCGCAAGAAGCCAAGGTGCAGCCCGGCGTACCGACGGTGATTCTGGACCGGGTGCAGGACGCCGGCAACGTGGGCTCCATCCTGCGCAGTGCCTCGGCCTTCGGCTTTCGGCAGGTGGTCGCGCTCAAGGGTACGGCGGCGCTGTGGAGTCCCAAGGTGCTGCGCGCCGGCATGGGGGCGCATTTCGCCCTGCAGCTGGTGGAGGGGGTCGAACTGGCCGATCTTGACGCGCTGGGCCTGCCGCTACTGGTCACCAGCTCACACCAGGGCGAACTGATCCAGCACCAGCGCCTGCCCTGGCCCTGCGCCTGGGCGCTGGGCCATGAAGGGCAGGGGGTGCGGGATGAGTTGATGGCGCGTGCGGCGCTGTCCGTGCGCATCGGTCAGCCCGGCGGCGAGGAGTCGCTCAACGTGGCGGCCGCGGCGGCGATCTGCCTGCACGCGAGTGCGGTTGCTGCTGAGGGTTGACCGCTATTTTTTCTCACGCCGGCATGGTGGCCGGCGGGCAGGGCCTGGGCTGGCGCCTCATGGTGCGAGCACAAATCGTTGCCAGCCCAGGCCCTGTCCGCCAATACGTGTTTTCTCTTTCCGCTGCCCGCAGGCCCGCAACACGGCCGGTCTGGCTATGCCGGTCAACGATTTGTGGCACACCATGAGGCGACCGGCATGGCCAGACCGGCTGCACGGGCGCCAGCGAGAAGAGAGCAAGTCACAGAAGCGGGAAGCCGGAGGAAGGGCGAGGGGTATCCCCCTCTCAGCTATAATCTCGGACTGTTCAGAAATCCAGCCGCCCCAGCGCATTTCACGCCGAACACCCCTCTCAAAAGCAGCAGCCAGGACTCGTTTCTTGTGAATGCGTGGGCGCGCCCGTAACCAACGGAGTACCCAGTGCTTTTGTCTCTCCAGGGAACCACCCCTCCCGCCATCCTGGCGCTCGCAGACGGCACGGTCTTTCTCGGCAATTCCATCGGTGCCACCGGCACCACGGTCGGCGAAGTGGTGTTCAACACCGCCATCACCGGCTACCAGGAAATCCTCACCGACCCGAGCTACTGCCGGCAGATCGTGACGCTCACGTATCCGCACATCGGCAACTACGGCATCAACGGTGAAGACATCGAAGCCGACAAGGTCCATGCCGCCGGTCTCATCATCAAGGACCTGCCGCTGCTGGCCTCCAACTTCCGCAGCACCGAAACCCTGTCGCAGTACCTGGTGCGCGAGAACACCGTGGCGATCGCCAACCTCGACACCCGCAAGCTCACCCGCCTGCTGCGCACCAAGGGCGCGCAGAACGGTGCCATCGTCGCCCTGGCCACCGGCCAACAGGTGACGCAGACCGTTATCGACCAAGCCATTGCCGCTGCCAAGGCCGCGCCCAGCATGACTGGCCAGGACCTCGCCAAGGTCGTGACCGTATCCAAGTCCTACGGCTGGACCCAGACCGAATGGCAGCTTGGTTCGGGCTACGGCGAGCAGAAGGCGCCGAAGTTCCACGTCGTCGCCTACGACTTCGGCGTCAAGAAAAACATCCTGCGCATGCTGGCCTCGCGCGGGGTCAGGGTCACCGTGGTGCCGGCGCAGACGCCGGCGGCCGAGGTGCTGAAGCACAAACCCGACGGCATCTTCCTCTCCAATGGCCCGGGTGACCCGGAGCCGTGCGACTACGCGATTGCCGCCGCGCGCGAACTGATCGAGACCGGCATCCCGACCTTCGGCATCTGCCTGGGGCACCAGATCATGGCGCTGGCCAGCGGGGCCAAGACCTTCAAGATGAAGTTCGGCCACCACGGCGCCAACCACCCGGTGAAGGACCTCGATACCGGTCGCGTCAGCATCACCAGCCAGAACCACGGTTTCGCCGTGGACGAGAAATCGTTGCCGGCCAACCTGCGCCCCACGCATGTGAGCCTGTTCGACGGCACGCTGCAGGGCCTGGCCCGCACTGACAAGCCGGCGTTCTGCTTCCAGGGCCACCCGGAAGCCTCGCCCGGCCCGCACGACATCGCCTACCTGTTTGACCGCTTCACGGCGCTGATGGAGAAGAAGTAAATGCCCAAGCGTTCAGATATCAAAAGCATCCTGATCATCGGCGCCGGCCCGATCATCATCGGCCAGGCCTGCGAGTTCGACTACTCCGGCGTGCAGGCCTGCAAGGCCTTGCGCGAAGAAGGCTACAAGGTCATCCTGATCAACAGCAACCCGGCCACGATCATGACCGACCCGGCCACGGCCGACGTTACCTACATCGAGCCCATCACCTGGCAGACGGTCGAGAAGATCATCGCCAAGGAGCGCCCGGACGCCATCCTGCCCACCATGGGCGGCCAGACCGCGCTGAACTGCGCGCTGGATCTGTGGCGCAACGGCGTGCTGGACAAGTACAAGGTCGAGTTGATCGGCGCCACGCCAGAAGCCATCGACAAGGCCGAGGATCGCCTGAAGTTCAAGGACGCCATGACCAAGATCGGTCTGGGTTCTGCACGCTCCGGCATCGCCCACAGCATGGAAGAGGCTTGGGCGGTGCAGAAGAACGTCGGCTTTCCCACTGTCATTCGCCCCAGCTTCACGCTCGGTGGCACCGGCGGCGGTATCGCCTACAACTCGGAAGAGTTCGAGATCATCTGCAAGCGCGGCCTGGAAGCCTCGCCCACCAACGAGCTGCTGATCGAAGAATCGCTCGTCGGTTGGAAAGAGTACGAGATGGAGGTCGTGCGCGACAAGGCCGACAACTGCATCATCGTCTGCTCGATCGAGAACCTCGACCCCATGGGCGTGCACACCGGTGACTCCATCACCGTGGCGCCGGCGCAGACGCTGACCGACAAGGAATACCAGATCATGCGCAACGCCTCGCTGGCGGTGCTGCGTGAAATCGGTGTGGATACCGGTGGCTCCAACGTGCAGTTCTCGATCAACCCGAAAGACGGGCGCATGATCGTGATCGAGATGAACCCGCGCGTCAGCCGTTCGTCCGCGCTGGCCTCCAAGGCTACCGGGTTCCCGATCGCCAAGGTCGCGGCCAAGCTGGCCGTGGGTTACACCCTGGACGAACTGCGCAACGAGATCACGGGCGGCGCCACGCCGGCGTCCTTCGAGCCCTCGATCGACTACGTGGTGACCAAGATCCCGCGTTTCGCCTTCGAGAAGTTCCCCGCGGCCGACAGCCGCCTCACCACCCAGATGAAGTCGGTGGGTGAGGTCATGGCCATGGGCCGCACCTTCCAGGAGTCGTTCCAGAAGGCGCTGCGCGGGCTGGAAGTGGGCGTTGACGGCATGAACGAGAAGACCCAGGACCGCGAGGTGCTGGAGAAGGAGCTGGGCGAGCCCGGTCCCGAGCGCATCTGGTATGTCGGCGATGCCTTTGCCCAAGGCATGTCGGTGGATGAGGTGTTTGCCCTGACCAAGATCGACAAGTGGTTCCTGGTGCAGATCGAGGAGATCGTGAAGATCGAACTCGAACTGGACAAGCTGGCGGCCGAGAAGGGCGCCAACGCACTGGCCGCGCTGGACGCCACCACGCTGCGTACGCTGAAGAAGAAGGGTTTCTCCGACCGCCGTCTGGCCAAACTGCTCAAGACCACCGAGAAGGCCGTGCGCGACCAGCGCCGTGCGCTGAAGGTACGTCCTGTGTACAAGCGTGTCGACACCTGCGCCGCCGAGTTCGCCACCAACACCGCCTACATGTACTCGAGCTACGAGGACGAGTGCGAGGCCGAGCCGACGAACAAGAAGAAGATCATGGTGCTCGGCGGTGGTCCGAACCGCATCGGCCAGGGCATTGAGTTCGACTACTGCTGCGTCCATGCCGCGCTCGCCATGCGCGAAGACGGCTACGAGACCATCATGGTCAACTGCAATCCCGAGACCGTGTCGACCGACTACGACACCTCGGACCGCCTGTACTTCGAGCCGCTGACGCTGGAAGACGTGCTGGAAATCGTTGACAAGGAAAAGCCGACCGGCGTGATCGTGCAGTACGGCGGCCAGACGCCGCTCAAACTCGCGCTTGGTCTGGAAGCTGAAGGCGTGCCGATCATCGGCACCAGCCCGGACATGATCGACGCTGCCGAAGACCGTGAGCGTTTCCAGAAGCTGCTGCACGAGCTCGGCCTGCGCCAGCCGCCCAATGCCACCGCCCGTACGGAAGGCGAGGCGCTGGAGAAGGCGGCCGCCCTGGGTTACCCGCTGGTGGTGCGCCCGAGCTACGTGCTTGGTGGCCGTGCCATGGAGATCGTGCACGAGCAGCGTGACCTGGAGCGCTACATGCGCGAGGCGGTCAAGGTCAGCAACGACAGCCCCGTGCTGCTGGACCGCTTCCTGAACGACGCCATCGAGTGCGATGTGGACTGCCTGCGCGACCCGGAAGGCAAGACCTTCATCGGCGGCGTGATGGAGCACATCGAGCAGGCCGGCGTGCACAGCGGCGACTCCGCCTGTTCGCTGCCGCCCTACAGCCTGAAGGCCGAGACGGTGGCCGAGATCAAGCGCCAGACGGCGGCCATGGCCGCATCGCTGAACGTGGTGGGCCTGATGAACGTGCAGTTCGCCATCCAGCACGTCGACGGCAAGGACGTGATCTACGTGCTCGAAGTCAACCCGCGTGCCTCGCGCACCGTGCCCTTCGTTTCCAAGGCCACCGGCATTCCGCTGGCCAAGGTGGCGGCACGCTGCATGGCTGGCCAGACGCTCAAGCAGCAAGGCATCACCGAGGAGGTGACGCCGCCGTACTTCAGCGTCAAGGAGGCCGTGTTCCCCTTCGTCAAGTTCCCGGGCGTGGACACCATCCTCGGCCCCGAGATGAAGTCCACCGGCGAGGTGATGGGCGTGGGCAAGACCTTCGGCGAAGCCTTCGTCAAGTCGCAGCTCGGTGCTGGCACCAAGCTGCCGCAGGGTGGCAAGGCCTTCATCTCGGTCAAGCAGAGCGACAAGCCGCGTGCCGTCGAGGTGGCCCGCGGTCTGATTGCCCTGGGTTTTGACGTCGTGGCCACCAAGGGCACGGCGGCCGCCATCCAGGCTGCCGGCCTGACGTGTGCGGTCATCAACAAGGTGACCGAAGGCCGTCCTAACGTCGTGGACATGATCAAGAACGAGGAGATCGCGCTGGTCATCAACACGGTGGAGGAGCGCCGCAACGCCATCGCCGATTCGCGCCACATCCGCACCTCGGCCTTGCTCGGCCGGGTGACCACCTTCACCACGATTGCGGGTGCCGAGGCGGCGGTCCAGGGCATGAAGTACCTGGACAAGCTGGACGTGTATTCGGTGCAGGAACTGCACGCCCAACTCGCTTAGAATCCAGCGAACCTGCCGGGGGCAGGCTGGCGCTTGGCGCTGGTCTGCCCCCGTTACTTTTGAA